>DATHXE010000441.1:0-22646 GCA_035459845.1 Tepidisphaeraceae bacterium
AGCGCGCCGGTGTTCGTGCCATCGTAGCTGATGCCCGACTTGGGCGCCGCGCCGGCGTTGTGCTGGTCGGGCTCCATGCGGAAGTGCACGCCGGCCGCGCTGCCCGCGCCGGCCTGGGTGGTGTGGACGCGCACCTCGGCGAAGTTGTCGACGGCGCCGGTCGGGCGCGCCGCGATGTTGAACAGGAAGCTGGCGAACACGTCGCCGGTCATGGTGACTCCGACCTGCCGCCCGGCGGTCAGTCCCGCCGTCGTCGACCCGCTCACCGCCCGGCCCCCCACGCTCAGGGACCCGAGCGACAGGCCGCCGGCGGTGATCGTATAGCCGGCCCCGGAGCCCCCGCCCCAGGTCTGGCCGGCGGCGAACCCGTCGCCGGTGCCCAGGCCGGACGTCAGCGAAAGCCCGCTGTCATAATCGAACGGCTCGTAGATCGTCGCGCCGCGGGCCGACGGACCGAACGAAGCCGCGGCGGCGGCAGTGACCAGGGCCAATGACCATTTCGCTTTGCGCATGTGCGGACGAGCCTCCAACATTCCAGTACCGGATCTACTCTCGATGCACCACGCCGTTCGTGCGAATTCAGCGGGAATTCCCCGTACTCCGTCGCGCGTGAGTCGGCCCACATGCCGTCCATCGCACAACCCGCACAGTCGCGAACGATTGCCCCGCTTGACACGGGCGGGGAGAATGTCGGAGGCGATGATCCGGGCGTCTGATCCGTGGCGGCGCTCCGGGCAAAGCCCGTACTCCCGCCCCCCGGCGTGAACGGTCTCCTCAGCCCGTTCGCACGCGCTCTGGTCGCCTGGCTGCATTTCGGAGCACACACTCATGCCGCGCATCATGCTCGCAGCGTTCCTTGTGATGACGGCGGTTCACGTCACCGCGGCGCCCGCGCCCCGGCCCAACGTGATCGTCATCATGGCCGACGACATGGGCTACTCCGACCTCGGGTGCTTCGGGTCGGAGATCGCCACGCCCAACCTCGACAAGCTCGCGACGGGCGGCGTGCGGTTCAGTCAGTTCTATAACACCGCGCGGTGCTGCCCGACGCGGGCGTCGTTATTGACCGGCCTGTACCCGCATCAGGCGGGCGTCGGGCACATGGTGAGCGACCAGAAGCTGCCGGGCTATCAGGGCATGCTGAACAACAAGTGCGTGACGATCGCCGAGGCGCTGCGGCCGGCCGGCTATCGCACGTACATGACCGGCAAGTGGCACGTGACGCGCGAGGTGACGACGACGAGCACGCGGACGAACTGGCCGCTGCAGCGCGGGTTCGACCGGTTGTACGGCACGATCCAGGGCGGCGGGAACTACTGGGACCCCGCCATGCTGATCCGCGACAACACGCCCATCACGCCGGAGAACGATTCGGCGTACCAGCCGAAGGACGGCTTCTACTACACCGACGCGATCGGCGACCACGCTGCGCAGTTCATCGGCGAGCACTTCAAGGCGACGCCCGAAAAGCCGTTCTTCCTGTACTGCGCGTTCACCGCCCCCCACTGGCCCCTGCACGCGCGCGAGGCGGACATCGCGAAGTACAAAGGAAAGTACGATGCGGGCTACACGCCGATCCGCGAGGCCCGACTGAAGCGCCTGCGCGAGTTGGGCCTGATCAAGCCGGACTGGAAGCCCTCGCCGCAGACGGGCGAGTGGGAGAACGTAAAGGACAAGGCGTGGGAAGCACGCTGCATGGAGGTGTACGCCGCCCAGATCGACCGGCTGGACCAGAACGTCGGCAAGATCGTCGAGCAACTGCGGGCGAGCAATCAACTCGACAACACGCTGATCCTGTTCCTGCAGGACAACGGCGGTTGCGCCGAAACGGTCGGCCGGCAAGCCCGGGCCAACTCGCCGAAAGAGCGCCCCGACAAGCCGCCGTTCCCCCCGATGGGCAAGGACGAAGTGCAACTCGGCTCGACGCCCAAGCAGACGCGGGATGGGTACCCGATCCGCGTCGGCCCGGGCGTGATGCCGGGCGGGTACGACACCCACATCGCGTACGGCGGGTCCTGGGCGAACGTGTCGAACACGCCGTTCCGCGAGTACAAGCACTGGACCCACGAGGGCGGCATCTCGACCCCGCTCGTCGCCCACTGGCCCAAGGGCATCACGGCCAAGCCCGGCACGATCGACGCCACGCCGGGGCATCTGATCGACCTGATGCCAACGATCCTGGAGGTGGCGGGCGCACAGTACCCGCACCAGTTCTCGAATGTGGACATCACGCCGCCGGAGGGCAAGAGCCTGGCACCGGCGTTCGGCGGCAAAGCGGTCGAAAGACCCGAGCCGATCTTCTTCGAGCACGAGGGCAACCGCGCCGTGCGCGCCGGCCAATGGAAGCTCGTCGCCAAAGGCCCCGGCGGCGCGTGGGAACTGTACGACATGGAGGCGGACCGCGCCGAGACGACCGACCTCGCCAAGTCGCAGCCCGAGCGCGTGAAAGAGCTCGTCTCCAAGTGGGAGGCGTGGGCCAGGCGCACGGGCGCGATCCCGTGGCCCTGGAAACCGGCGTACGGCGAGAAGACGGTCGCGGGCGACGGCCCGGCGAAGAACGTTGGCCGGGCCCAGGCGCGCGGGTCGTCGAAGGAGAAGGTGTTCGTCCTCAAGGCGGGCGACGTGTTAACCGGCAAAGACGCCCCCGACTCGGGCGAGAAGCCGCTGACGATCACGGCGCGGCTGGAGACGGTGGGCGACGGGGTCATCCTCGCCCAGGGCGGGACGGCCCACGGGTTCACGCTGTACGTGAAGGACGGCACGCTCACGCTGGCGGCGCGGATCGCGTCGAAGCTGTATGCCGTGTCGGCGAAGGAGAAACTAGCGGCGGGGCCGGTGGACCTGGTCGCGCGGCTTAAGGAAGGCGGGATGGTCACGCTGACGGCGAACGGGAAAGAAATCGGCGCCGGGCGGTTCCCGGATCTATTGACGACGACGCCGACGGACGGGCTGAGCGCGGGTCAGGACGCGAACGCGGCGGTGGGGGAGTATGCGGCGCCGTTCACGTACGGGGGGAAGTTGGGGGAGGTTAGGTTGGGGTTGGAGTAGGCGCCGGAATTCGCAAGCGTCGCCAGTTTCGTCACCCATCGCTCGTCTACTCACTACCTTCGAGCGCCGGCCGCCACCGCTTAGGAACGCCATCGTATGCGTCTGAATAGGTCAGCTCGAGCGGCACGTTCACGTAGTGTCCGGGGTCGAGGAACAGCGGCATGTCGATGAGCGGTTCGCGGACCGAAGTTGGCTCAACATAGCACCGAGTCGACCCGGCAAACGGTGCCCCTGCAACGTACGACGCCAACGACAACGGCTTTCCGGCCGGCGGCACGTACCGCTCGCCAAGTTGGTCCCAGATCGCCCCGTGCATGCCGCGCGGGGCTGACGGCGTCGGTGGCACGATGTCGAGCACGAGCAAGTGATGTCCCGTCGCCAGTGCGGACACCGCCTTGTGCACGAGTTGCTCGACAGCGGTCTGCCTGTCCTTATTGCCGGGCGAGACAATCTCGATGTGCGCGACGATGCGGTCGCCGGAGGCGTGGCGGATGACAAGTTGCCTGCGACGGAGCGCGAGAATCGCGGCTTCGGCGGCCTCGCTGTGAAGCGCGACTCTGGGCGGGGCCAGAGCTACTGCGATCCCGCCTTCGCCCTCCGCGCTTCGGCCCGAATTCGGAAACTCGGATCCGGTCGGCGGCACATGTAGAGTCAAGATGTCCGGCCACGTTTCGCCCGCGACCTGTTCCGCCTGGGCATAGAACCCCTCCGGCAACACGCCGCCGTTAAGCCGCTTTTGCATCTCCGAGATCCAACTGCCGTGAAACGCATGGAAGGTGCCGGCTGAGACTTTCGACCAGTCGTGGATCGGCATAGCGCCATTGTACGACACCGCGTGGAGATCTGTATTCTGACATGGTCCTCCGATTGTGGTCGCCCGGTGCGAAGTCATCCGCCTGCTCCTTCAAGGATTCGCGTCGCGCCTAACTCCCCCTCCCACGAGCACTTTCGATCCGTCCCATCCCGGTTTTTCACCCGCGCTCATGAGAAAATGACACGCAAACCGTCCGCGGTGATTGCCGTTTGCCGGCAAAACGGCAAAATGCGCCGTTCCCGTGTCGGCGGCCGACCAACCCGCCATCCGGGCGACCGCGCTGGTTCGATCTGTCCCTCTTCATCCAGGATCCATGAGCACCTCCACCGCCCCCGCGCCCCAGGCGCCCGCCGGTTCGTCCACGTCCGTTTCGTCCACCGCCGCCGGCATCGTCAAGACGACCGTCGACACGATCCGCTGCCTGTCGATGGACGCCGTCCAGGCGGCCAACTCCGGTCACCCGGGCACGCCGATGGCGCTGGCGCCGGTCACCTACCAGCTCTGGCAGAACCACCTGCGGTTCGACCCGAACGACCCGATCTGGCCCAACCGCGACCGGTTCGTTTTGTCGGCCGGGCACGCGTCGATGCTGCTGTACTCGATGCTGCACCTGACGGGCGTGAAGGCGGTCAACGCGAAGTACGAGACGGTCGGCGAGTTGGCCGTCCCGCTCGACGAGATCAAGAAGTTCCGCCAGCTCGATTCGAAGTGCCCGGGCCACCCCGAGTACCGGTGGACCAGCGGCATCGAGACCACCACGGGCCCGCTCGGGCAGGGGTTCGCCAACTCGGTCGGCATGGCGATCGCCGGCAAGTGGCTGGCGGCGACGTACAACCGCCCGAACTTCGAGATGTTCGACTACAACGTCTACGCGATCGGCGGCGACGGGTGCATGATGGAGGGCGCCGCCAGCGAGGCCGCGAGCCTGGCCGGCCACCTCAAGCTCGACAACCTCTGCTGGATCTACGACAACAACGAGATCACGATCGAGGGCAAGACGTCGCTCGCGTTCAGCGAGGACGTGGCGACGCGGTTCATCGCCTACGGGTGGAACGTGACGCGCGTCGGCGACGCGAACGATTTGCAGATGCTCGAGCGGGCGTTCCAGGTCTTCAAGCAGACCAACGGCCGGCCGACGCTGATCATCGTCGACAGCCACATCGGCTGGGGCGCCCCGACCAAGCAGGGCACCCACGGCGCGCACGGCGAGCCGCTGGGCGACAAGGAGATCGAGGGCGCCAAGAAGTCGTACGGGTTCCCGACGGAGCCGAAGTTCCTCGTGCCCGACGGCGTCCGCGAGCACTTCGCGGCCGGCATCGGCAAGCGCGGCGGCGAGGCCCGCGGCGCGTGGATGGCCAAGTACGAGCAGTACAAGGCCGCCTACGCCAGGGAGGCCCGCGAGTTGCTGCAGATGCAGCACCGCGAGCTCCCGGACGGGTGGGACAAGGACATCCCCACGTTCCCCGCCGACGCCAAGGGCATGGCCGGGCGCGACGCGAGCGGCAAGGTGCTCAACGCGATCGCCAAGCAGGTGCCGTGGCTGATCGGCGGTAGCGCCGACCTGGCCCCGTCGACCAAGACGCGCCTGACGTTCGACGGCGCCGGCGACTTCGGGCCGCCCGCCCTGACGCCGCACACCGGCGGGACCGACAGCCACGGCGCCCACCACGCGACCGAGGTCTTCTCGTTCGCCGGGCGGAACTTCCACTACGGCGTGCGCGAGCTCGCGATGGCGGGCGTCGTCAACGGGATGTCCCTCTCCAAGGTCCGCGCGTTCGGCGCCGGGTTCTTCGTGTTCAGCGACTTCGGCCGCCCGGCGATCCGCCTCAGCGCGATCATGGAGATCCCGACGATCCACGTCTTCACGCACGACTCGATCGGCGTCGGCGAGGACGGCCCGACCCACCAGCCGATCGAGCACCTGGCGAGCCTCCGGGCGATCCCCGGGCTGCTCGTCATCCGCCCCGGCGACGCGAACGAGATGGCCGAGTGCTGGCGCGTGATCATGAAGACCAAGCACCACCCGGTCTGCCTGGTCACGACGCGGCAGGCGATGCCGACGCTCGACCGCACGAAGTACAACGCCGCAAGCGGCGCGGCCAAGGGCGCGTACGTGCTCGCCTGCGCCGCCCCGGACGGCAAGCCCGACGTGCTGCTGATCGCCACGGGTTCGGAGGTCTCGCTGGCGGCCGACGCGTACGAGAAGCTCAAGGCCGAGGGCCTCAAGCCCCGCGTGGTCTCGATGCCGTCGTGGGAGCTGTTCGAGAACCAGGACCAGGCCTACCGCGACGGCGTCCTGCCCCCGACGACGACGGCGCGCGTGGCCGTCGAGCTCGGCAGCACGTTCGGCTGGGAACGGTACGTCGGCCAGTCCGGCGTGACGATCGGGATGAAGAGCTTCGGCGCCAGCGCCCCGATCAAGGACGTGATCAAGAAGTTCGGGTTCACGGTCGAGAACGTGGTGTCGGCCGCGAAGGAGCAGGTCGCGAAGGGGAAGAAGTAGCTTCCCGAGCGCACGCATTTCGGGCCCGGTCACTGAAGTGACACAGGCCTCGTCAGACAGGCGACGCCCGACCCCTCCGGTCGGGCGTCGTCGCGCGCGGATTAGCGGAGGAGTGGCACCCCGTTGGCGCGGACGCGCGTGCCGCAGCGGGCACAAAACGCGCGCGTGCGGCGGGAGCCGCAGCGGGGGCAGGTGGAGCGCTGGGCCGCCAGCGCCCGGGCCCGCTGGGCGAAGAGGCCGACGCCGAGGACGACAATGAATAGGAGGAACAGTTCCATCGCGGAGTATTACGTGCAAGCGGCGCGCCGGTGCGGGGAAATCGTGGCATGGGTACGGCCGTGAGGCCATACCCGTGTTCGGGCGCTCGTCCGCGCTCGACGCGCTCCCCTTCGGGCGGCGCTGTCGCTTGCCCTGCGGGTCGCGGCTAAACGTGGGTGTGCAACGCGTGCGAGGCGTCGCGCGTAACGAGAGTACCTATGACCCACCGCGCCCTCTCCATTGCCGCGCTGTTGTGTTCGTCGTCCGTGCTCGCCGCCGAGGGGTGGCAGGCGGACTCGAAGGTGGTCGCCGACCTCGAGAAGAAGCGGAGCGGCGTCATGTACCGGGAAGAGGGCGTCCCGAAGTACACGCTGCCGGACCCGCTCGCCAGGGCCGATGGTTCGAAGATCGCGACCGCGAAGGAGTGGGAAGCGGGCGAGCGGCAGCGGACGCTCGACCTGTTCGCTACGCACGTGTTCGGGAAGACGCCCGCCAGGCCGGCGGCGATGAAGTTCGAGGTGCTGCTCGACGACCCTAAGGCCATGGAGGGCAAGGCAACGCACAAGCGGGTGAAGATCACGAGCACGGACGCGGCTGGGAAGTCGTACGCGTTCGAGGCGTCGCTGATGCTCCCGAACGGGGCCAAGGGGCCGGTGCCGGCGTTCGTCCTGATCAACAATCGGCCGGTCGCCAGCGCGGACCCGACGCGGGGGGAGAAGAACGGGTTCTGGCCGGCCGAGGAAATCGTGGCGCGCGGGTTCGCGACGGCGGTGTTTCGGACGTGGGACGTGGACCCGGACGAGAAGGGGGACGCGGCGCGGGCGAAGGGCGTGCGCGGGGTGTGGCCGGACGGCGGGGGGAAGGTGGCGGACGGCGACGCGTGGGCGACGATCGGGGCGTGGGCGTGGGGCGCATCCCGCGTGATGGACTGGCTGGAGACCGTGCCGGCGGTCGATGCGAAGCGCGTGGCGGTGATCGGGCACTCGCGGGGCGGGAAGACGGCGCTGTGGGCGGGGGCGCAGGACGTGCGATTCTCGGTCGCGATTTCGAGTTGCTCGGGCGAGGGCGGGGCGAGCCTGTCGCGCCGGCGGCTGGGCGAGCGCGTGGCGCATTTGAACAAGTCGTTCCCGTTTTGGTTCTGCGGGAACTACAAGAAGTTCGACGACAAGGAGGACGCGCTACCGGTGGACCACCACCAGCTCGTCGCGCTGATGGCGCCCCGCGCGGTGGCGATCGGGAGCGCGGACACGGACCTGTGGGCCGACCCGCGCGGGGAGTTTCTGGCGGTGGCGCACGCGGGGCCGGTGTTCGCGCTGTACGGGCAGCCGACGGTGGCGCCGGCGGAGATGCCGGCGCTGGAGTCGCCGCTGAACCGTGGGAAGCTGCACTATCACGTGCGGAAGGGCGGGCACAATTTGCTGCCGCAGGACTGGGGGTATTACATGGATTTCGCGGAGACGGTTTGGAAGTAGGGTGGGCAGTGCCTACCAATCGTGCAGGACGACGTGCGCGTTCTTCGCCATTGGGTATTCTCCTCTCACCCCCGCCCTCTCCCCGCCGCGAATGCGCACCTTCAAGAGTGCGCAACTTGCGCGGCTGGGCGAGGGAGTCAGGTCTCTGGGATTGAGACGTTTCGCGTCGGTTGCTTTGAATTCAGTCGCGCGTCATGGCGGCGGATGCGGTCGGACTTTCGGACGATGGACTTGCGCAGGCCGGTGGTCGAGGAGAGGCCGCGCTGCTGGCGGTAGCGGTCTAGCCAAGCGTCCCGCTGCGCGTCGGTGATGTCGGGGTGGGCGTGGGTGCTGTACCAGAACTGGGCGAGGTCCTTGACGATCCAGCGGCGGCGGGTGAGGAAGCGCGGGAGGCGGGCGACGCGGGCGGCGTCGATCAGGTGGATCGGGGCGGCGGGGGTCTTGACGAAGAAGTGGCAGAGGTAGAGGTCGCGGTGGTGCAGGCCGGCGGCGTGGAGGCGGGCGGCGAGGTCGGCGGTGGGGGTGAGGAGGTCGGCGAACGAGGCGGCGCCAGCGGCGAGGAGTTTGTCGGCGGCGCGGTAGCCGGAGAGGTCTTCGGTGATGACGAAGCACCGGCCGTCGGCGAGGTTGGACCAGGCGACGAGGGGGGTGGTGGGGATGGCGTTCTCTTCGAGCAGGCGGATGCCGCGGGCCTCTTCCTCGGCGGGGGAGGGGGAGCCGCCGACGGGGCTGTAGCGCTTGACGTGCAGGCGGGTGTCGCCGGCGTCGAGCGTGCAGTTCTGGCGCTCGGGGATGTCGCGCCAGACGGTGATTCGGGGGTCGGTGAAGATCGCTTCGGGGGAGAGCGCGAGGTCGCGCCAGAGGGGCGCGTAGCGGTCGGCGAGGTGGAAGGCGGGGGCGGGCATGGGAGGGAGGGGGCAGCAGGTCATTGCGCTGATCGCGGTAAGGCGCGGTCCGTCATCCTGAGGTACTCCGAAGGATCTTGCCGGTACGGCGAGAAGCGTCCGACGTTGGGGGTTTGGGTTCGAGGACGGCTTGAGAGGTCGGCCGACCCTACCGTTCGAGGCTAGATCCTTCGCTGCGCTCAGGATGACGGTGGGGGGAGTGCGACGGTCACGCTTGCGCTTTCATGAACCGGCTGATGCCGGGTTTGAAGATCACCTTGCCTTCGACGACGACGAGTTCCTCGTCCAGGTACAACTGCACGGCCTTGGACAGGACGTGGCCTTCGAGTTCCAGGCCCTTGCGCTTCACCTCGTCGAGGGTGTCGGAGCCGACGTTGATGTGGAAGACGTCCTGGAGGATGACGGGGCCCTCGTCGAGTTGTTCGGTGACGAAGTGGGCGGTGCAGCCGTGCACGCGGACGCCGGACTCGAAGGCCTGCTTGTACGGGGCGGCGCCGGGGAAGTAGGGGAGCAAACTCGGGTGGATGTTGATGATGCGGTGGGGGTAGGCCTGGATGAGCCGGGGCGGGAGGATGCGCATGTAGCGGGCGAGGACGAACGCGTCGGCGCGGACCGCGGCGAGTTGTTTGGCGAGCCAGTCGAAGTGCTGGTCGAGGTTGTCGTGGGGGTGCGAGGCGAAGGGGAGGTTTTCGCGCTTGGCGATCGGCTCTAGGTCCGGGTGGTTGCCGAAGACGCCGACGATCTCGCAGTTGAGTTTGCCGTGGCGGTGGTCCTCGACGAGTTGTTCGAGGCAGTGGTGTTCTTTGGAGACGAGGATCGCGAGTTTCTTCTTGCGGCGTTCGGAGTGGAGGTGGACGCGGACGTCCATGCCGATCTTTTGTCCGAGGCCGAGCAGGCCGGTGATGAGGGCGGAGAGGTCGACGTTGAGCTCCTTGAGGTCGACGAGCATGTCCATGACGAAGAAGCCGTAATGGACGCCCTGGGAGAGGTCCTCGATGTTGATGCCGCGGTCGGCCATGTAGGTGGCGAACTGGGCGACGACGCCCTTCTGGTCTTTGCCCATGACGGAGACGACGGCGAGGACTTTCTGCGGCATTCGGGCAGTGTAGGGCGGAGGGGGATCGTCGCAAAGACGCGAGGGCGCGAAGGAGATTTGCGATTCGCGAGGTCAGGCGGACGTGCGGGCCTGGGCGTGCTCGTTGGGGATGAAGCGGACGGGGCAGGCGTGGCGGTCGAGGATGCGGCGGAAGCGGGCGGTGACGTCGGACCAGGTGCGCTCGCGCAGCGCGGCATCGCGGGGCTTGGCGAGGATGCCGAGGAGTTGGCCGCCCAGGCGGTGGCCATTTTCGGGGTCGAACGCGATGCGGAGGTGGGGCTGGTCGCACTCGAGTTCGGCGAGGCGGGTGGCAACGGCGGCGCAGTCGCAGGGGAGGAGGATGCCGAGGTAGCCCATGCCCTGGTGCTCGCCGGCCTGGGCGTAGAAGGCGTCGAAGGTCGGCCAGGGGAGAGTGTAGTCTTGGTCGTGGAAGCGGTAGGGCTTGTCGGTCTCGGAGTCTTTGACGGTCAGGCCGGCGGTGCGGATGTCGTCGGCCTCGCGCGTGAGCTCGGCCCATATCTTTTCGAAGCGCGATTTGGGATAGAAGTGGCCTTCGCAGGAAGGGGTGGTGTGCAGGCCGTTGTCGTGGAGGAGCTTGACGAGGGGGCGGAGGCCGGGGTCGACCAGGTCGTAGAACTTGCGCGAGGCGACGAGTTCCTCATCCGTGCCTCGGCGGTGGTAGTACCAGATGGGGTTGGCGTAGAACCACTTGCTGACGGCCCAGCGGGCGTGGTCGACGATGGCGGGGGAGAGGGCGCTGACGGTCGGGGGGTCGGGCATCTCCGAAGTGGAGCAACTGGCGCGCCGGGGCGGGCCATTAGCAGGCAATCGGTTGCGGCGGAGGCGTGTGCGGAGTGCGGCGTTACGCAAAGACCCCGAGGCATCGTCCTCGGGGTCATAGGAGTTGTGTGCGGCGGTCGGTCTTACGCGGCGGTCTTGGTCTCCACCGACATCGTGATCCGGTTGCGGCCGGCGTCTTTGGCGCAGTAGAGGGCGGCGTCGGCGAGGGCGACGAGCTGGTCGCCGTGGGCGGGGCGATTGGCACGGAGGGAGCCGATGCCGATGGACATGGTGACGCCGGTCGGGCGGTTGAGCAGGCCGGCGCCGGAGGTGACGAACTCCTCGCGGATGCGCTGGGCGACGGCCTGTGCCTCTTCGCCGGAGGCGTGGGGGAGGAGCAGGACGAACTCGTCGCCGCCGTACCGGGCGGCGACGTCCATGGCGCGCTTGTTGGCGGTGATGACCTTGCCGGCGAGCACGAGGAGCTGGTCGCCCATCTGGTGGCCGTGGGTATCGTTGAACTTCTTGTAGCCGTCGAGGTCGATCATGACGCAGGACAGGTCCTTCTCGTAGCGCATGGCCTCGGCGAAGGACTGCTCGAGGGCCTTGCCGAAGTGGCGGCGGTTGTAGAGGCCGGTGAGCGCGTCCGTCGCGGCCATCTCCTCGACCTTCTTGAGGGAGGCCTCGAGCTGGGCGTTCTTCTCTTTGACCTGGGCGAGGGCGAACTCGACCTCGAGGCGGAGCTCTTCGTTCTCGCGCTTGATCTTGGCGACGGCGAGGTTCTTCTCGACGACGAGGGGGATGGTGAAGAGGTAGTCGCCCATCTTCACGATGTAGTCGGTCGCGCCCTTGCGGATGGCCTCGGCGGCGAGGTGGCAGGCGTTCTCGCCGGTGACGAGGATGACCGGGGTGTCGCACCGGAAGCGGATCTGCTCGACGAGCTGCATGGAGGAGCTGTCGGGCAGGTTGTAGTCGGAGAGGATCAGGTCGAAGGCGCCGAGGTCCTTCGCCAGGGCGTCCTTGAGGCAGCCGACGCCGGTGCAGGTGCCGGGGCCGAAGTAGTCGTCCAGGGTCTCGCGGATCAGCTCGCGCTGGTCGGTGTCGTCCTCGATGATCAGCAGGCGGTGGCTCGTCATGTGTGGCTCTCGCACCCGGCACGCCGCGAGGGGCGGCGGCGGTGCGTGGTTCGCTTGTCCCAGTCTGCCGGGCGTCTCGCGCACTCCCCGGGGGCCAGTCTCCCCGTAGTGCAAAACCCCTGCGACAGGCGGGTCCTCAGACGTACGATCCAAGCATCGGCCGGGCAAACGCGGGGGTGAACCAGATCGCGTAACTCGGACTACACATTGCGCCGCGGGCATGCGTCCTGCGCGCCGCGCCCGCGGTTATCGGGCGTCAGCGGCGGCACGCCTCGGCGGGGAGGTGGTGCGTCGGGTACTGGTGAATGGTGAGCCAGTAGTTGGTCGACGCGAGCACGGTGCGGAGGAACTGCTCGGCGCTGGCGGGCTTGATGGTGTAGGAGTTGGCGCCGTTGCGGGCGGCCTCCTGCATCTGTTGCTCGTCGGAGACGCCGGTCATCATGACGACGGGGATGTCGCGGAGGGCGGGGTCGGACTTGATCGTGCGGAGGACGGCCTGGCCGTCCATGTTGGGCATCTCGATGTCGAGGTAGATCAGGCCGGGCCGCGGGGCGTCGGCGAACGGGGTGCGGCGGTAGAGGAAGTCTAGGGCCTCGCGGCCGTTGCGGCACTCGTGGACGGCGTTGGCGACCTTGCACTCGGCGATCGCGTCCTTGACGAGCAGGCGGCAGTCCTCGTCGTCGTCGACGAGGAGGATGGTGATCGGCTCGTCGTTGCAGGTGATGAGGACCTGGTCCTTCAAGCGGGTCTTGTCGAACGTCAGGGGATCGGGCATGGTGTGGTACTCCTCTAGCGCTAAGCCGCGAGCGGCGCGGGGCGCGGCGGCGCGCCCGAGCCGCGGGCGACGTAGCGCCCGTTGATCGTGAAACGGAACGTGCTCCCCTTGCCCAATTCGCTCTCGACCCAGATCGAGCCGTTGTACGTCTCGATGATGCTCTTGACGCTGGACAGGCCGACGCCCTTGCCGGCGACGTTCTGGGCGGCGGGGTTCTTCCCGCGGCGGAAGACGACGAACACGCGGCCGACGTCCTCGGGGTCGATGCCGATGCCGGTGTCGCGGACGTAGAACTCGGCTTCTTCCGTGCGGACGGCGCAGCCGACGTGGATGCGGCGGTCGGGGCCGTCGCCCATGTACTTGATCGCGTTGTCGACCAGGTTCTGGAAGACCTGGCGCATGCGGGCCTTCTCGCAGTGGAGGACGGGCAGGGGGGTGTCGAAGACGAGGTCGATCCCGCGCGACTTGAGGTCGGCCTCGAACAGGCCGGCGAGGTCGCGGACGAGCGGGTCGAGGTCGACGTCCTCCATCTTCAGGCGGCGCGTCTTGATACGGGAGAGCTCGAGGAGCTCGCCGATCAGGTCGGTCTGGTGCTTGACGTTCTTCTGGATGCGCTCGAGGCGGCCGACGATGTCGGCGTCGAACTTGTCGCGGTGCTTCATGAGGAGCATCGCGGTCATGCCGTCGATGTTCCGGAGCGGGGCGTTGAGGTCGTGCGAAACGGCGCGGATGAAGTCTTCCTTTTCTGAAATCTCGCTGCTCAGGCGCTTGTTGGCGACCTCGAGCTGGGCGGTGCGCTCGGTCACCTTCTGCTCGAGGCCCTCGTTGGCCTCGGCGAGCTTGACGTTGGCCTCGGCGAGGGATTGGTTGGCGTCGTTGAGGTCTTCCTGCTGGCGGCGGACCTTGGCGACCATCTCGTCGAAGGAGCGGGCGAGCTCGCCGATCAGGTCTGGGCGGTGGACGGCGACCTCGGTGTGCATGTCGCCGGCGGAGATGCGTTTGGTGGCGGCGACGAGTTCTCGGATCGGGAGGAAGATGCGGTGGATGAGGGCGTAGGCGAACGGGAGGCTGGCGAGGCCGATGACCACGCCGAGGGCGACGATGTAGAAGTTGATGCGGCGGACGTGAGCCTCTTCGCCGGCCTGTGAGATGCCGACGGAGACGTATCCGAGGAGGCGGGTGGAGGCATCCGGCGCGCCGGGCGTGAGGCCCGAGCTGTTGGCGGGCGCGGCGGGGTGGGCCATCGCGGGCGAGGCGACGTTGAGCACCGGGGCGGTGACGACCGAGTAGTTGCCGAGGACGGGGCGCGATTCCTGGTAGACGCGCATGAGGGCGGAGGTGCGGTCCTTGAGGAAGGGGAGGTGGTCCCAGCCGAAGTCGGGGTCGCGGCTCGACAGGGTGAGCGGGCGGCCGTTCTTGTCCATGAACGCGACGAACAGGATGTTCCGGCTCTTGAGGAGGTCCTGGGAGATCTGGCGGAGCTCGCCGACCTCGCCCGCCTCGAGGGAGGGTTTGGAGGCGAGGGCGAGGGCGAAGGAGATCTGGCGGGCCTGCTCGCCCATGATGTCTTCGAGGCGGAGGCGGCTCTGATAGGCGAAGAGCCAGCAACTGGCGGCGAGGCCGACGAACATGACGAAGCCGAACGCGAAGATCAGCTTGCCCTGGATGCCGAGGCGCTGGAACACGCCGGCGCGCGGGGCGTGCACCGCCGGGGTGGGGGCGTCCGAGGACGTGGGGGATTGTTCGCGCGTCGGTGGCATTTCGGGACGGAGGCGGGTCCTCCGTCGATTCCATCGACGCGCGGCGGGGGTGAGTTAAGATGTGACGGTGGGGGAAGCGGCGAAGATGCTATAAACCCTAGAACGTGTTACGGGACGCGCGCGGCTTATTGGACGCGCGGGGGCGCGTGGCGGGGATCTCGATCAATGAATTGACCAAGGCTCGTCGTGGCGGCGCCGGTTACTTCCCCTCGTTCCAGTAGATCTTGACGTTTTTGGTGGCGCGGCCGACGGCGACGATGTCGGGGCGGCCGTCGGCGTTGAGGTCTGCGACGGCGAGGTCTTCGCAGGCCATGCCGCCGTCGTCGAGGATGACGCGCTCCCACTTGTTGCCTGCGCCGAGGTGGTAGGCGTTGATGCCGACCTTTTTGGGCGGGGCGCCGGCGACGCCGGCGAGGGGGTCGCGGAAGCCCATGACGATCTCGTCGGTGCCGTCGCCGTCGAGGTCGGCGGCGCCGAGGGCGTGGCCGGACTTGAGCTGGTCGTCGATGACGGTGCGGGCGAACTTGGTGGCGCCGCCCTCGGCGGGGGTGTAGACGACGACCTGATGGCCGTGGAAGGGTTCGATCGTGGCGATGAACGTGTGGGCGATGCCGGTGGGGGGTGCGCCAGGCTTGTCGGCGACTTGGCCGACGCGGACCTCGCTGGAGCCGCGGCTCTTGGTGGGGTTGTCCTGGTTGCCCTCGCCGAGCTGCGCGCCGAGCCACTTCCCATCCCCCATGCGGGTGTAGTGGAAGACGCCTTCGTAGCTGGCGGCGAGCAGGCCGACGGTGTTCTTGCGGAACAGGTCGACGGGCAGGAAGTTGTGCATGACGTGCTTGGTGTCGTCGATCGGGTGGAACTCCCACTTCCCGCCGGCGGGGTCGGCGGGGATCTTGTAGTAGCCGAATTTGGGGCCGGCCTCGGCGAAGTTTTTGGCGGCGGTGGCGCCGAGGCCGTGGAGGGGCGCGACGATGAGCTCGGGGCGCTTGTCGCCGTCGAGGTCGGCGAAGCGGATGCGGTGGAGGGTGGGGGCGTCGTAGGGGAGCTCGTTGAGGGTCCACTCGTCGTCGAGAGTCTTGCCGCGCTTGAGCCAGTAGAGGGCGGCGGGCTCGGTCATCTTCATCCAGTTGCCGCCGAGGGCGATCTCGACGAGGCCGTCGCCGTCGATGTCGGCGGCGGCGACGCAGACGTTGTCGAGCTTCGTCTTGCCAGTGACGACGGTGCGGAGCTTCCAGGTGGGATTTTCGAACCAGACGACGCGCTCCTTGTCGACGACGAGGACGTCGGGCTTGGCGTCGTTGTTGATGTCGACGACGACGAGGCCGTAGCCGATCTTGAGGGTCTTATCGATTTCCTCGGCGCGGAACTTGGGGACGGCAGCGGCGACGGGGAGGGTGAGGAGGAGAAGGGCGAGGTAGCGCATGGGCGGGGGCTCCGGTAGGTTGGGGGTGATCGTAACCGCGCGCGGGGCGGTGTCGATGCGCGGAGACTGAAGGTTGTCGCGGGGTGGAGTTGGACGAGGGGAGAGGAAAGTCTGCGCGGTTGGTGCCCGGTCACTGAAGTGACACAGGCCTCATCGCGCGACTGCGCCTGTTGGCGTCCGACCCGCGACAAGTCGCTGGGCTCCCTCGGATGCGCGGTACGCTTACTTTCCAATCTGCCATAAGAGGAAGGACCAGCCGTCGGCTTGGGCGGCTTGGCGTTGTTGCTTGGTGGAGCCGATGCCGTGGCCGCCGTCGTATTCGACGCGGAAGAGGACGGGACGGTTGCTGGCGGTGGCGGCCTGTAGGCGGGCGGTCATCTTCGCGCTCATCCAGGGTTCGACGCGGGGGTCGTTGATGCCGTGGGTGAGGAGGACGGCGGGGTACTTGACGCCGTCGGTGACGTGGTGGAGGGCGCTCATCTCGAGCAGGGCCTTGAAGCCGTCGGGAGTCTTGACGGTGCCGAACTCGGCGATGTTGGGGACGCCGTTGGTGGTGGTCTCCATGCGGATCATGTCGGTGCAGCCGACCTGGATGATGGCGGCGCGGAAGAGGTCGGGGCGGGTGGTGATGGCGCGGCCGATGAGGATGCCGCCGGCGCTCCCGCCGGAGCCGGCGAGTTTTTCGGGGGACGAGTACTTGTGGTCGACGAGGTATTGGGCGCAGGCGATGAAGTCTTTCCAGGTGTTGGGCTTGGTGGCCATGCGGCCGGAGTGGTGCCATTCTTTACCGAACTCGCCACCGCCGCGGACGTGTGCCCAGGCGAGGACGCCGCCGCGCTCGAGCCAGGCGGCATTCGTGGCGCGGAAGGCGGGGCTGGTGACCATGCCGTATCCGCCGTAGCCGGTGACGAGGGTGGGGGCAGAGCCGTCGCGTTTCAGACCCTTTTTGTAGAGGATGGAGAGGGGGACTTTGACGCCGTCGTGGCTGGGGACGGGGAGTTCTTCGGACACCCAGCCGTCGGGGTCGTCGAAGGCGCCGCGGGGGCGGAGCTTGGTGTCGGTCAACGTGCCGGTCGTGGGGTTGAATGAATAGATCCGGCCGGCGCGCGTCCACGACTCGGTGGAGACGAACGTCCCGGCAAGGTCGGCGACCGCGCCGAACGCGAACGCCGACGAATCGCCTTCGGGGAGCGGCACGTCCGTCGGCTTGGCGCCGTCGTCGAACGGCACGCGGATCACGCGGGCCGGCCCGCCGTCGAGCGCGTTGACGTAGAGCGCGTCCTTCGCGACCGACAGGGATCGGAGAACACGTTGGCCCGACGGGACGACCTCCGGGGCCGTCGCGAGATTCGGGGTGGTCAATGCGACCCGCAGGACACGGCCGCGCGGGGCGTCTCGCATCGTGAGCAGGTAGATGTCGTCGGCGTGGACGGCGAAGTCGTGGACCTCGTCGGCGGGGCCGCACAGCTTCCGCCACGGGATCGGTTCGGCCTTCGCCAGCGCGGCGCGGGGGGCGGCGTAGAGGGTGAGCTCGTTCGTGTCGCCGTGCTTGACCTTGCCGATGATCCAGTCGGAGGCGAGGGGGCAGACGACGCTGGGGAAGTCGGTTTCGGCGAGGTCGACGCCGGGCATGCGCGGGCCGACGGCGCCGCCGGGGCCCTCGGCCGACTCCATGGCGAAGATGCGGCGGTCGTGGCCGGCGGGCTCGCCGGTTTTGTGGAAGTAGGCGGCGGTCCGCTTGTAGCCCTCGGTCTCGGGGGCGTCTTTCGGGAGGTCGCGTTTTCGGCTGTAGGCGAAGCCGGACGAATCGGGGAGCCAACTCGGCCAGGTGTAGTCGTGCTCGACGGCCTTGATGCGCAGGCCGGTCTCGGTGGCGGCGGCGACGTCGAGGAGGCGGAGCTCGGTCTGCTCGCTGCCGGCGGCGGCGACGCCGAAGGCGATGTGTTTGCCGTCGGGCGAGGCGGCGGCGAACGAGAGGGACAGGTGGCCCTTCGCCTTGGCGTCAGACGTGAGCTTCTCGGGGTCGATGAGCAGGCGCTCGGTGCCGGCGGCGTCGCTGAGGTAGAGTTTCTCGAGGTTCTCCGTCGCGAGGGTTTTGTAGTAGAGCAGGCGGCCGTCGGCCCACCGGCGGAGGACGTGGATGCGGTAGGGCGCGCCGGCGTCGAGCTCGGCGATGCGGGCGAGGAGGGCGTCGCGGCCGGGGATGCTTTCGAGGGTGCGGCGGGCGAAGTCGGCCTGGCCCTTGACCCACGCGGCGACTTCGGGGTCGGCCATCTTCTCCATGTAGCGGTAGGGGTCGGTGACCTTGGTGCCGTGGTGGTCGTCGACGACGGGGCGGACGGGGGCGACGGGAGGTTTGTCGGCCTCGAGGGCGCGGGCGAACGTTGACGAGATCATCAGGATGAGGAGCGCGATCGCGACGGTCTGCATGTTCGGGGTTATACCCGCACTCGGGATTGGGAAGCGGGCGCGGTCGCGTGGACAACCCACGGAACAAGTTCCGTGGGTTTTCGGGCGGGTGTCCTTATTGCTCGTCAGGAGCCGGGGATGGCTTTCAGCATGGCGTCGACGACGGCGCGCTTCGCGCCGTCGAGGGCGCCGTCGATCTTGAGGCCCGCGGCGCGGGCGTGGCCGCCGCCGCCGAACTGTTCGGCGAAGCGGGCGACGTCGATCTTGCCCTTGCTGCGGAGGCTGACGCGGATCGGGCCGAAGTCTCGGGGCTCGGTGATGAGGAGGGCGGCCTCGACGGTGGCGATTTGGAGGGGGACGTTGACGACGTTCTCGGTGTCGGGGACCTGTGCGCCGGTCTCCTCGAAGTCGCGCTTGGAGACGGTCATGACGGCCAGGCGGCCGTCGGCGAGGAGCTCGAGCGACTGCATGGCGCGGGTCTGGAGGACGACGCGCTCCTTGCGCTCGTTCTGGTAGACGAGCTGGTAGAGGCGGTCGGTGTCGACGCCGGCCTCGATGAGGCGGGCGGCGAGGCGGAGGGTGTAGGGGCGGGTGTTGGAGAACTGGAACCACCCGGTGTCGCTGGCGATGGCGAGGAAGAGGAGGGACGCGATGGCGGGGGTGACGGAGACGCCGTCCCACTGGTCGAGGAGCTCGGCGACGATCTCGCCGGCGGCGGCGGCGGCGGTGACGACGAGTTTGGTGTCGGCCCAGTCTTCCTGGGTGAGGTGGTGGTCGACGACGATCTTTTTGCCGGGGAACTCGGCGACGCGCTCTTTGAGGCCGGGGAGCTGCGACCACGTCCCGGTGTCGACGACGAGGAGGGCGTCGTAGGCGTTCAGATCCAGCCCGGCGGGCCAGCCCTGTTCTGCGTCGAAGTGCTCGATGCCGGCCTCGTGGAAGACGAAGGCGTACTTGGTGGGGAGGTGGCTGAGCAGGAGGACTTTGGCGTCGATGCCCTTCTGCCGGAGGGCGAGGGTCATGGCGCCGGAGGAGCCGAGGGCGTCTCCGTCGGGCCGGACGTGGGTGGTGACGAGCACGCGGCGGCACGCGCCGAGGGCGTCGAGGACGGTCTGATAGCAATCCCGTTCGGCCATAGGGCGGGCATCTTAGGGGCGGCGGGCGAAGCCGACAATTGCGGAGTGTGGTCGGCACACACGAGACGGACATGGCCAATTGCTGCGTCCGCTGCCAATCTCATCTTTCTCTCATAGGGGGTGGGGTATTGTCCTACCGTCGCGCTGCAGTTCCCGGGGCTGGTTCGCCGACGGCCCCCGCGCAAAATCCATCCGTTCGTCCTCCCCGGACGAACAATCCCACGGGCAGCCCGCCACCCACCGGGCTGCCTTTTTATTTGGCGAGGTTCGGAGTTGCCGCAAAGACGCAAAGAGCGCAAAGAATTCTTAGGAAAGGACGATTCGGCGGATTCCGTCTTTCAGGGCGGCTACGTTGAAGTTGATAACTAAGCCGAGGCGGAGGCCGGTCATCCGCAGGTACGCGATTGTTTGGGACACGTGGGCTGGGACGACCTGCTCCACCGCCTTCAGCTCGAGGATGACCAGGCCGGCGGCGATCAGGTCGACCAGTCCGGTGGCTACTCTTGTTCCCTTGTAGTCGACCGCGACGGGGACTTCGCGAGCGTGGGGGATGTTCCGCAGCGAGAATTCGACGCACAGGGCGGCCACGTAGGCACTTTCCTTCTGGCCCGGTCCGAGGTGACGATGCACCTCGATGGCGGCGCCGATGACCGCCTTCGCCACTGCTTCGGCGTCTTCTGACGGTTCCTCAAACGTGTGCCACGATCGTGACTTATCCACGCGGGGGATGATACAACCCGTCCGATCTGCTTTGCGCTCTTTGCGTCTTTGCGGCGACAATTTTCTCACGGGACTGCCCGCAACCTTTGCGTGTTGCGCGCGTGGAGTTCAATAGAAAGACAAGTTCCGGGATGGCCACCCCGACCACGGAGGAATTGTTCGAGCGCGCGGTCCGTACGCACTCGCGGCGGCTGTTGGCCATTGCCCGGGCGATCGTCGGGAACCGGGCGAGCCCGGAGGACGTGCTGCAGCAGGCGATCGTGAATTTGTTCCAGCACCGGGCCCGGTACGACTGGAACGAGCCGGGCGGGTTGATGCGGCGGTCGGTGGTGAACGAGGCCCTGCGGATCCTCCGCCAGCCGCGGATGACCTTGGTGCCGGACGAGCATCCGGACCCGGGTCGCGGCGGAGGCGACCACGGGGTCGGGCCGGTCGGCGGGATGATCGACCGGGAGACGGTCGAGCAGGTCCGCCGGGCGATCGACCAGTTGCCCGAGCACTTCCGGGCGGCGCTGGTGTTGTGCGAGTACGAGCAGATGAGCTACGTGGACATCGCCGAGGTGCTGAACGTGACGGTGGCGCAGGTGAAGACGTGGCTGCACCGCGGCCGGCGGCAGTTGGCCGAGCGGTTGAAGGGGTACATGGACGAGCGGGCGGAGAAGCGTGCGGCGGAATGAGGACGCCGCTTGCGGCGCGCGGAGACGAAACGACATGCCGGTAACCGACCACGATCTGGAACAACTCGACCTCTACCTGGACGACGGGCTGTCGTCGGTGGAGTCGGAGGCGGTGCGCGTTCGGCTGGCGGGGGATGCGGAGTTCCGCGGCGAGCTGGAGAGTGCTCGCGCGGAGCGCGCGGGCCGGCAGTCTTACTTCGCGGCGCTCGAGCCGTCGGATGCGGAGACGGCGGGGCTGGTGGCGCGGCTGACGGCGGCGATCGGGGAGCCGGCGACGCTCGCGGGTCGGATCGAGCACGCGCGGCGGGGCCGGTGGGTGGGTGCGGTGCGGTACGTTGCGGCGGCGGCGGCGTGCGTAGTCGTGGGGTTGCTGCTTCGGCCGTTGATCGATGCGAACTCGGGGAGTTCGTCGACCGTGGCGCGGGACGGGAAGACGGCCGACGTCCGGCCGGTGGCGGTGTACGAAGTGACCCTTCGCGACGCCGGCGGGAAGGTGATCGCCGTGCAGCGGTTCGACTCGCCCGAGCAGGCGCAGGAGTTCGCGGCGGACTTTGCGCGGTGGCAGGGGAGGAACGAGCGGTTGGCGAGTGGGAAGTTTGTGGTGACGGCGGATCGGTTTTGAATTGAACAGCGGACCCGGGAAGTCGCCGTTAGGCTCCGGCGTGGGGGGTGTTGTGCGGAGAGTTGAAGGTTGATTGACGTGACGCGTGACAGGTCCAAGTTCGCTCGGCGCAGTGCCCTGATCGCGGGGGTGGTGTGGGTGGGCGCGCTCGGGTGGGGCGTGATGGCGGCGGACAAGCCCGCCGTTAAGCCGGCGGGGGCGCGGCCGCTGCTGGAGCAGTTGAATTCCGAGACGCAGTCGTTGTACCGGGAGGTTCAGGCGGGGGTTTGCCGGGTGCAGTTGCCGCCGCCGAAGTGGGCGGGGGCGCCGCTGGCCGAGCAGGACAACCCGGTGCACAAGTGGGGCCAGCGGCTCGACCCGGCGGTGAAGGACGCGCTGGAGGCGGAGCAGAAGGAGGCGGCGAAGGGGCAGTACCGGAAGATCACGGCGTCGGTGCAGTCGAAGGAGAAGGCGGACGCGGCGTCACGTCCGGCCGCCACGCAGGGGCAGGCGCCGGTGCAGTCGGCGACGGGGAACTGGACGCTGTCGACGGGGCCGGACGACGTGTTGGTGTTCAAGCCGAACGGGAACACGGCCGGGGCGCTGCGGATGGACGCGGGCGGGTCGATCGCGCCCGACGGGTCGATCGTGGGGCACGGCGGGCGGGTGAACGTGAGCGTCGTGCCGGCGGGGTCGTTCGCGCCGAACAACATGGCGCTGGTGCTGGACGCGCAGGGGCACTTGCTGGTGCCGATCTGCGTGGAGCGGGAGCAGTTCGGCGGGGAGCCGGTGCGGGTGATGGTGGGGCCGGGGCAGATGGCGACGGCGGCGTTCGTGGGGTCGGACCGGCAGTGCAACATCACGGTGCTGAAGCTCGACAAGCCGCTGGGCGCGCCGGTGAAGGTGGCGGCGGACGGGCGGCCGACCGAGGGGGCGCTGACGATGTTTTTGGCGCCGAACACGGGCGTGGGGCGGCTGGTGATCTGGACGAACGAGGTCCGGGACTGGGGGGTGGTGGTGTCGATGGAGGGCGGGGTGTACGGGTTCACGCGGCAGGGGCAGTTTTTGAGTCTGGCGGGGTGCCGGCCCGCGGTGGATCAGATCCTGAAGACGGGGGCGGTGCGGCGGGCGAA
>DATHXE010000442.1:0-2645 GCA_035459845.1 Tepidisphaeraceae bacterium
ACTGAAGTCGCAAGTCCGACGGATGCTGGCGGACCGGCGGGCGGAGAATTTTGCGGCGTCGTTCGCCCGGCAGTGGCTGCAACTCCGGATGGTCGGGATGTTCCCGCCGGACAAGAAGCTTTACCCCGACTACGACGCGTATCTCGAGAAGTGCATGATCGGGGAGACGACGGCGTTCTTCGCCGAGGTGCTCAGGAATGACCTGTCGCTCCGCGAGTTCGTCGACTCGGACTGGACGATGCTCAACGCGCGCCTGGCCGAGCACTACGGCATCGCCGGCGTCGACGGCGACCAGTTCGTGAAGACGAAGCTGAAGCCGGAGGACAGGCGGGGCGGATTGCTGACGCACGCGGCGGTATTGAGTTTGACGTCCGACGGGACGCGGCACCGGCCGGTGCACCGGGGCAAGTGGGTGCTCGAGTCGATCATCGGCAAGTCCCCGCCCCCGCCGCCGGCGAACGTCAAGCCGATCGAGCCGACCGCCCCGACCGCCCCGAAGGCGACGATCCGCCAGAAGCTGACGGCGCACGTGGCGGACCCGAACTGCGCCGCCTGCCACGCAAAGATCGACCCGCTCGGGCTCGCGTTCGACAACTACGACGCGATCGGCCGCTGGCGGACCGAAGAGGTTTCGAGCGACGGCCAGGGCGCCAACCCGAAAGTGGACGCGAGCGGCCAATTGACCGACGGGCGGACATTTGCGGACGCGGCGGGCTTGAAGAAGCTGATGCTGTCCGACCTCGACACGTTCGGCACGGCGTTCTGCGACAAGCTGGCGACCTACGCCCTGCGACGGGCCACGACGATCGACGACCGGGCGGCGCTGGCGGGCCTGGCGAAGCAGGCGAAGGCCGCGGACTGGCGGCTTGCGAGCATGGTGGAGACGCTGGTGACGAGCGAGATGTTCCGCAAGCGCTGAATAGTGGTGAAAGCCCACGGAACTTGTTCCGTGGGTCCTCCGCGAAACGGGGTAAACAGGGGAACTGAACGACCGGTACTGAAAGAAACGATATGGCTCACATCCTTCGGCAATCCTGGCTGCTCAACCGCCGTCACTTCCTCCGCGGGTTCGGGGCCGCCGTGGCGCTCCCCCTGCTCGACTGCATGCGGCCGCTCGGCACGATGGCCAAGGCGGCGGTGGACGTGGCGGCCAAGCCGAAGCGCAGCGTGTTCGTGTACATCCCCAACGGGGTGAACGTGCTCACGTGGCAGATCACCAAGGCGGGTCGGGACTACGAGTTGTCCGAGCCGCTCAAGCCGCTGGAGAAGCACCGTGCGAACATCACGCCGATCTCCGGGCTGCACCACCCTACCGGCCTCGGGCAGGCGCACGAGTGCGCCAAGATCTGGCTGACGGCCGCCAAGGTGAGCCAGGAGGGCGGGGCGTTCCGCAACACCGTCTCGGCCGACCAGATGATGGCCGAGGTCACCTGCAAGCACACGCGGATCGGGTCGCTCGAACTCTCGATCTCGCGCGGGAACACGACGCTCGCGTGGTCGCGCGACGGCGTGCCGCTGCCGGCCGAGGACAACCCCAAGTCCGTCTTCAACCGCCTGTTCGGCGTCGAGAAGGACGGCGTGGACGTGCAGCGCCGCCGGCTGAACCGGCACCACAGCGTGCTGGACGCGGTGCTGGACGACGCCAAGTCGCTGCGGCACACGATGGGCAAGAGCGACCGCTCCAAGCTGGACGAGTACCTGCACTCGGTCCGCGAGGTCGAGGTCCGCACCGAACGGCTTGACCACTGGCTGACCGTGCCCAAGCCGAAGATCGACCCGGCCACGACCGCCAACCTGACGCGCAACGTGTCGAAGCAGGAGGCCGGCGACTACTACCGCACGATGTACGACCTGATCGTCCTCGCGCTCCGCACCGACATGACCCGCGTCGTGACGTACATGAGCGGGTCCGAGAGCAACGGCCTGGCGATCCCCGAGATCGGCATCCCGCAGACGCGGCACGAGCTGTCGCACCACAACGGCGACCCCGAGCAGATGGCCCGGCTGTCGCGCTCCGACGCGTTCATCACCCAGCAGTTCGCGTACTTCCTCGACCAGCTCGAAGCGGTGAAAGACGGTGACGACTCGCTCCTGGACCGGACCATGGTGCTGTTCGGCAGCGGCATGGCGTACGGGCACTCGCACGGGAACGCGAACCTCCCGACGATCCTGGCGGGCGGCAAGCAGCTCGGCCTGAAGCACGGGCAGCACGTCGACTACAACCTCAAGTCGATCAAGCAGTACGACCTGGCGAACGCCGGAGCGCACTACTCGATCTGCCACAAGCCGATCGACGCGAACGCCCGGCTGACGAATTTGCTGCTGACGATGATGCACAAGATGGACGTGAACGCCGAGAAGTTCGTGGACTCGATCGCGCCGGTGTCAGAGGTCGTGTAGGTCGGCGGGTCGTTCACAGCAGAGAAGCGGAGCGCGGGGGGGCGCCGAGAAGAGAATTCGATGTGTCGATAGGGCTTAGCGAAACCCACGGAACGAGTTCCGTGGGCTTTCTTTGGTAACGAGCGTGGGTCGACGGTCCCATCGCGAATCGTGAATCACGTTATGAAGCGGTACCTGATTGCACTCCTGATCGCCAGCGCCCCGGTCGCACTCGCGGCGCCCCCGGCGCCGAAACCGAAGCCGAA
>DATHXE010000443.1:0-10993 GCA_035459845.1 Tepidisphaeraceae bacterium
TGGCTGGCGGCGGTCTGGGCGGCGACGCGCGCCTTGCCGACGACCGGGACCAGGATCGCCATCAGCACGGCGATGATCCCGATCACGACCAGCAGCTCGACCACGGTGAACGCGCCGCGCGCCGCTCGGCATCGGGGCGACGGTATCGGACGAAAACAGTTCATCGGAAAAACCTCGCGGAAAACCTGCCGTTCACCGGCACCATCACGTCGGCCACGCGGCGCGCCCCCGCACGCCGGAGCCGGAGCCTAACGGCGACGGCCCGGATTCGCACGCCCAAGCCCCCTACTTCTTCCCCGGCGACGACACGGTCTGGATCAGGGTGATCATCGGGGCGAACAGCGCGATGACGATGAACCCGACGATCCCGCCCAGCATCACGACCATGACCGGCTCGAGGATGCTGATCAGCGACCCGACCAGCACGTCGACGTCGTTGTCGTAGTTGTCCGCGATCTTCATCAGCATCTTGTCGAGGTCGCCCGTCTCTTCGCCGACGTCGACCATGTTCACGACGATCGCGTCGCACACCTTGGTCGCCCGGAGCGGGTCGGCCATCGACTCGCCCTCCCGGATCGCGTCGTGCACCTTCCCCAGGGCCCGGCTGTACACCTCGTTGCCGCACGTCTCCTTGGTGATGTTGATCGCGTCCAGGATCGGCACGCCGGCGCTGATCAGCGTCCCCAGCGTCCGCGTGAACCGCGCGATCGACCCCTTGCCGACGATGCTCCCGAGGATCGGGATCTTCAGCTTCATCGCGTCGACCGCGTACTTCCCGCCCTCGCTCATCCGCGCCAGCTTGATCAGCACCACGATCACGACCGGCGTCGCCATCACCCACAGCCACCCGTACTGGTTGGCGAACCACCGGCTGATGTCGAGCAGGAGCTGCGTGATGCCCGGGAGCTTCACCTTGAAGTCGACGAAGATCTGCTCGAACTTCGGGATGACGAAGATCATGATCATCGACACGATCGCGACCGCGATCGTGATGACGACCGCCGGGTAGATCATCGCGCCGATGACCTTCTTCTTGAGCTTCTGGGCCTTTTCCATGAAGTCGGCCAGGCGGCTCAGGATGATGTCGAGCACGCCGCCCGCCTCGCCCGCCGCGATCATGTTCACGTACAGCTTGTCGAACGCCTTGGGGTACTTGGCCATCGCGTCGGACAGGGTGCCGCCGCCCTCGACCTCGTCGCCGACGCCCCCGATGATCGCCTTGAGCAGGCCCGGCTTCTGCTGCTCTTCCAGGATCTGCAGCGACCGCAGGATCGGGAGGCCCGCGTCCTGAAGGGTCGACAGCTGGCGTGTGAAGGCGACGAGCTGCTTCCGCGAGACCCCGCCGATCGCGATCGGCATCTTGCGGGTGGGCGCGGTGCTGGCGACCTCGTCTTTCTTCTTCTTGGCGCTCTTCTTGACCGCCTTTTCCTTGATCTTGGTCGGGAAAAAGCCCTTGTTGCGGATCTTGGCGATCGCCTCGTCGGAGGTGGTCGCGTCGATCTCGTCCTTAACCTCCTGGCCGGAGGAATTCATCGCCTCGTACGTATAAACCGGCATGGATGCGACCTCTGGGCTGAAGACCTGGCGGTGCGGGGGCATTCTACGGGCTGTCCACCCACGGTGCGCGTGCCCGGCCGCCGTGACGATCACCCGCACACCCCCCTAATCAGAACGACCGTCCGGCGGAGCGGGTTCCGCCGGACGGTCGTTTTCTGCGTGGCCGCCCCGCGCGTGGGTCGGGTTACTGATCGTGCATCCAGAACACCGCTTCCGCCTTCGTCGCGCTGAGCGACTTGGCGTCGCGTCCGGCGCGCGAGTAGGGCTCGGTGGACAGCAGGACGACGTGCGTGTCGAAGAACGCGGCGTTGAACATGCCGTCCTTACCGTTGTTGGTCGGCTGCCCGTGCCGGCCGGAGATGCGCGCCGACAGCCCGGTCCCCCCGGACGGGCCGTCCCCGATGTCGTTCCAGTTGTACGCGTTGCCGTCGAACGCCATGACCATCCGCGACGTGCTCTTGATCATCGACATCGTGCGGGCGATGTTGGCGTTACGGAGGAACTCGTCGTTCTTCCCCCCGGTCTTGCCGTTGTACCAGAGGAATGGGGCGTCCGCGCCGCCGCCCGGCTTGATGCTGCTCTGGTTGCCGTCCTCGCAGGTGACCGAGTTGAGCTTGTACCAGGTGGCGACCGCGTCGGCGGGGTCGGGCCAGGGCTGGAAGATGAACTGCTGGTTCTGGGCGTCGCGCGGGGTATAAGCGCTGAACCCGCTGTAGTTGTAGGGCTCTTCCATGCCGGACCCGCAGCGGAACACGTTGCCGCCATCGAGGCGGGGGGCGCTGCCGACCATCCCCTTCGGGGCGGACAGGTAATTCCGCGCCAGTTCGTTGGACCAGAACCACCCTTTGGGGTAGATCGTGTCCCCCGGGTTGATGACGGCGGGCGGGAGGCGGTTCTTGTTGTCGGTCGCGTACTGGACGACGGCCTGGGCGATCTGCCGAAGGTTGCTCGCGCACGCCGTGACTTGGGCCGCCGCCCGGGCCTTGTTGAGCGACGGGAGCAGCATGGCGACGAGGATCGCAATGATCCCGATGACCACGAGCAACTCGACCAGGGTAAAGCCGGCCCGGCCAACCCGCGCGCGGGGGGCCGAGGATCGACCGAACGAAGCAAGCATGTCGCCTCCGAAGACGTGGACCACCAGCCCGCACCGACACGTGGGGGCACGACGAATACGCCCGTTTCCGCCGCGACTCGTAGAGGTGAGCGAAAGAGTCGCGGGGGCGGATCGGGGAACGTCGCCACTCAATATACCGCGGCTCGTTTCGATGTTGTACGGTAATTCCTGAGAAGTCTGCGGGCACCCGCGCGCCGGCGTCGAGCGACCCCGGAATCGTCGCTCGCGATTGAAAATCGGCGTCCGATCGACTAGTGTTACGCCGCTAAAGCCCCCCCGGAGAGGTGGCAGAGTGGTTGAATGCGCCGGTTTCGAAAACCGGTTAACCGAAAGGTTACGGGAGTTCGAATCTCCCCCTCTCCGCTAGTCCGTCCGCCGCAATCTGAAGCCCCTTCCCGAGCGTGACTTGTGGAAGGGGCTTCTTCGTTTGGCTTCGGACTGCGGGACGAACGGGCGTCGCTCATGACTTGGGCTCGGGGGTTAGGCGGTGCTCAGGGCGGTCGTGGGGATGACCTGCTTGGCGACGCCGGGGCCGCTCCATGACAGGCGGACGCTCGCGCTCCCGAACGCTTCGAAGTAGTCGAGCCGCAGCGCCACTTTCCTGCCGGCGGTCAGGCGGACGACGGCCGAGCGTTCGGTCGTCGCCGGGTGGCGGTTCCAGTCGTCGACGACGAGTTTGCCGTTGGCCCACACGCGGGCGCCGTCGTCGCTCCGCGCGTACAGCGTGTAGTCGCCGGTCGTCGGGGCGGTCAGGAAGCCGTCGAACCGGGCGGAGAACGTGTCGGGCGCGATCGTCGCGAACGGGGAGGACAGGCCCCAGTCGAAGTTGACGGTGGAGACGGTGGCGAGCCTGGCCGGACCGGTGAAGTCGGGCGTGTCGTAGTACGCGGCGGTCAGGCCGTCCCGCACGGTGGGGCGTGACAGTCGCACGGAGTCGAAGTTGCCGGTCACGCCGCTGCGGCCGACCGTCAGCATGGTGACGCGGAGCACGTGGGGCCCGGCCGTGAGCGGGACGCCATGCTTCGTAACCGTCTTCCAGGTCTGCCACCCGCCCGTGTCGGGGACGGCGATCGCGCCGGTGACGTCGCGGCCGTCGACGGCGATGGTGAAGGTGCCGCCGGCGCCGAGGGAGGCGACGCGGGCGTCGAGGTCGAACGTGCCGGTCGCGTCGACGCTGACCGTGTACTCGAGCCACTCGCCGGCCTGGGTCGAGCGGACGAAGTAGTTGCCCGCCGTGCCGGCGACGGCTTCGAGGTCGACGTTGGTGTCGCGGAACGCGCCGCCCGCGTTGCCGGCCGAAAGGTCGCGGTACGCGATGCCGTCGTGCCCGAAGTCGAACTTCTCGAGCTCGATGGTGCCCGGGATGGCGGCCGGGATGCCGCCGAACGCGATTCGCTCCTGGGCGGTCACGCGGGCGACGGCGAACTGGCTCCCGCCGCCGCCGGCGATCAGGATGCGGTCGGCCGCGTCGAGCGCGAGCCCGCCGGGGACCGCGGGGGCGGGGACGGTCACGCGGGCGACGCCGGAGTCGCCGAAGTCGGCGACCGGGAAGCCGCCGGCGGTGAACCGGGCGGCGATCAGGGTCGTGCCGGCCAGGTACCCGCCGCCCCCGCCGGCGAGGATCGTGCCCGAGGGTTCGATGAGCAGTCGCTTGACGCCGGGCGGCAGCGGCGTGTTCCCGTTGACGAGGCCGAACGCCGGGTCTGCGTTGCCCGCCGGGGTGAGGCGGAACAGGCGGGTCGCGGCGCCGTTCTCGCCGGCGCCGGCGACGACCGAGCCGTCGGCCCGGACGACCAGGGCGACGACCTCGCCGCCGCCGAGCGTGCCGTAGTTGACGACCGCCTTGCCGGCCGTGCCGAACGACGTGTCGAGGGCGCCGGCGGCCGTCAGGCGGACGACGGCGGCGCGGACGATGATGGGCGGCGTTTGGTTGGCGATGTCTCCGCCCCCGACCAGGAGTTTGCCGTCGGGGGCGATCGCCAGCGAGGTGGCGCGGAAGGCGCCCAAGTTGGTCAGCGTGGTGGCGCCTCCGGCGCCGAACGTCGGGTCGAACTGGCCCGCGGCGGTCAGGCGGACGACGCGGAGGGCCGACGGGACTGAGGCCGTCGCGCCGCCGGCGACGAGGATTTTGCCGTCGGCAGTGCGGACGATGTTGGCCCCGCCGCGCTCGGCGTAGACGCCGGTGTCCGCGATGCCGCGCGAGCCGAACGCGGTGTCGAGGGAGCCGTCGGCGTTGAACTGGAACAGGCGCATCACCGAGTTGTTCGAGGTGTCGAGGGCGGCGACGACGACCTTGCCGTCGGCGCGGACGAACACGCGGGTCGGCTCGCCCTGGCCGTAGACGACCCGGCCGCCGTCGCCGAACGTCGGGTCGAGTTGACCGTCGGCGCGGTAGCGGGCGATCGCGATCTCGGGGAGCGAGACGGGCGTGTTGCTCTCGGCCACGCCGACCGCGACGATCTTCCCGTCGGGGGCGGGGGCGACGTCGGTCGCGTAGGCTGACGTCGCGGACAGGAAGTCGGCGGAGGCGATCCCGTAATTCTTGTTGAACGTCGCGTCGGGCGCGCCGGCGGGCGCGAACCGAACGAGGTCGAAGTTCGGGTTCCACTCCGGCTCGTAGGTCTCGCCGGTCGACGAGACGACGGCGGCGGCGCCGGTGGATTGGAGGCTCATGCCGGCCGGGACCTGGACGCCGGGCCGCTTGAGGGCGGCGACGCCGCCGAGCCCGTAGGTCGGATCGACGGACCCGTTGGGGGTCAGGCGGACGACGGCGAGGTCGCCGTTGTCGTACCCACCGCTGCCGCCGAGCGCGGCGGCGACGAGGAACTTATTCCCGGCGACGGGGACGATCGTGCGGACGTTCTCGGTGTCGGCGACGCCGAGCGGGGCCCGGCCGCCGACCCCGAACGCCGTGTCGGGCGCGCCGGCGGCGGTGAACTTGCGGACGACGGCGGTGCCGAAGTAGTTGTCCGCCAGCACGATGGACCCGTCGGCCAGCCGGAGTGCGTCGGCGACGCGCTCGTACCCGCCGGCGTCGACGACGACCTTGCCGCCCGTGCCGTAGGTCGGGTCGAGCTTGCCGGCCGCGTCGTACCGGGCGAGGACGACGCTGGTGTGGAACGAACTGAGCGCGCCGAGGTTTGCATGACCGGCGGCGATGACCCGCCCGTTGTCGGCGACGACGAGCGCGCCGACGACGTCGAGGTTGCCGTCGACGTCGGTCAGGGTGACGCCGGCGGTGCCGAAGGTGGGGTCGAGGGCGCCGACCGGGGTCAGGCGGGCGAGCATGAAGTCGGCGACGTCGAAGCCGGCGCCCGTCGCGTACCCACCGAGGACTATCTTGCCGCCGGTCAGCACGCGGACGCTCGACACGCCGTTATACGTCCCCGGGGCGACCCGCGCCACGCCGGCGACGCCGAACGTCTTGTCGAGCGACCCGTCGGGGTTGTACCGGGCGACACGGACGGCGGTCCCGGGGCCCGCGGCGGACGTCCCGGCGACGACGAGCTTGCCGTCCGCCTGGACGGCGACGGCGGTGGCCACGTCGTCGCCGCCGAGGTCGGTCACGACCCGGCCGTAGGCGCCGAACGTCTTGTCGACCGTGCCGTCGGGGTTGAAGCGGGCGAGGGCGAAGTCGTCGAGCCCCGTGTAGTCGCTCGTGCCCCCGACGACGACGACCTTGCCGTCGGCCTGCGTGACCGACGCGGCGGCGACGTCGACGCGGGAGCCGTCGAACGGGGTGAGCACGCTGCCGTCGCCGCCCCCGAACGTCGGGTCGGGCAGGCCGGCGGCGGCGAGCAGTCGGCGGAGCTCGAGGGGCTCGAGGCCGGGGGCGCCGAGCGGGGCGAACCCGCCCGCGCGGGGACGGCGGTCGGGCGATCGGCGGTCGCACGTCGGACGGTGCACGCTCTGGCGGGGTCGCGCGGTACGCATGGCAGTGTTCCCTTCCCGTTCGAAGCCGTTCCCCTTTTGGCCGTTGACGCCGTGTTGCGGGCACGGCGACCACGCGGGCGCGCGACTCGAACGGGGGCGCCGGGGCCCGGCGAGGTCATTTACATATGTGTAGACGGGGCGGGACGCGCGCGCCATCGGGCTCGGTGATGATTCCGCCCTTGGGCACTTGGCGGAGTCGCCTAAGAAGTTGACCTACGCGGAACCCTCGCAACCTGGAAGGCGAGTGCGTTCCGGGCGTGCACGACATCTTTCCAAATTTGACGAATCATCATGTCGTCGCAGCATTCTTGTAAGATGGATCGCTGAATGCCCGAGGTGACGCACATCCTTCGAGCCATCGATTCCGGCGACGTCCAAGCCGCGGCGGACTTGTTGCCGCTGGTTTACGAGGAGCTGCGCAAGCTGGCGGCGCACCGGATGAGCCGCGAGTCGTCGGACCACACGCTCGCGCCGACGGCGCTGGTTCACGAGGCGTACATCCGGCTGGTCGGCAAGGATGATCCGGGGTGGCAGAACCGCGGGCACTTCTTCGCCGCCGCGGCGGAGGCGATGCGGCGCATTCTCGTGGACCACGCGCGGCACAAGAACGCCGACAAGCGGGGTGGCGATTGGGGGCGCGTCAGTCTTGATGCGGCCGGGCCGTTGGCTTCGACCCAGTCGGATGACCTGCTCCTGCTCGACGAAACGCTGCGGGAACTGACCCGGCGGGATCCGCTGGGGGGCCGGCTGGTGGAGCTTCGATACTTCGCGGGGCTGTCAACTGAGGACGCGGCCAAGATGATGGGGATTTCGGCGGCCACGGCGTTCCGGCACTGGTCGTTCGCGCGGGCGTGGCTTCATTCCACGATGGGGGTTTCCGGGCCGTCGCCCGCCGAGTGAGGAAAGATTCGGGGGCGTGAGAGTTTGGACGGCCGGCTTCCGCATTGATGAGGGGGTCAGGAAGGATCGTTTCGCCATGACGGCCAACTTTCAGCGTGTTCGCTCCATCTTCCTCAATGTCCTCGAGAAGTCGGCCGACGGGTGGGCGGCATACCTGGACGAGGCGTGCGGGAACGACGCCGGGCTGCGCGAACAGGTGGACGCGCTGCTTCACGCCCATCGGCAGGGCGGCGGGCTGCTGGATGACTTCACGCTCGCCGGCGCGCCGGCGGTCGCGCGGCCGGAGGGGGAGGCGCCGGGCGCCGTCATCGGCCGGTACAAGCTCCTGCAGCAGATCGGCGAGGGGGGCTTCGGGGTCGTGTACATGGCGGACCAGGAGACGCCGGTCCGGCGCCGGGTGGCGCTGAAGATCATCAAGGCGGGGATGGACACGCGCGCGGTGATCGCGCGGTTCGAGGCCGAGCGGCAGGCGCTGGCGATGATGGATCATCCGAACATCGCGCGCGTGCTCGACGCCGGCGCGACCGCGGCCGGCCTGCCGTACTTCGTGATGGAGTTGGTCAAGGGGATCCCGATCACCGACTACTGCGACGAGGCCAATCTCGATATGCGGCAGCGGCTGGAGCTGTTCAAGGACGTCTGCTCGGCGGTGCAGCACGCGCATCAGAAGGGCGTGATCCATCGCGATCTCAAGCCGTCGAACATCATGGTCACGCTGCACGACGACAAGGCGGTCGTGAAGGTGATCGATTTCGGCATCGCCAAGGCGACGGAGCAGCGGCTGACCGAGAAGACGCTGTTCACCGGTTACGGGCAGATGATCGGCACGCCGACGTACATGAGCCCCGAGCAGGCGGTGATGAGCGGGTTGGACGTGGACACGCGGAGCGACGTGTACTCCCTGGGCGTGCTGCTGTACGAACTGCTGACGGGCGGTCCGCCGTTCGACGCCAACACGCTGCGGACGGCGGGGTTCGACGAGATGCGGCGGATCATCCGCGAGCAGGAGCCGCCGAAGCCGTCGACGAAGCTGAACACGCTGGCGGCGGATGTGAAGCTGACGGTCGCGACGCGGCGGCACGTGAGCCCGGCCGGTCTGCGCAAGCAACTGCACGGCGACCTGGACTGGATCGTCATGAAGGCGTTGGAGAAGGACCGCACGCGGCGGTACGAGTCGGCCAGCGCGTTCGCGCACGACGTCGAGCGGCACCTGCAATCCGAACCCGTGTCGGCCGGAGCGCCCGGGGCGACGTACCGCCTGCGGAAGTTCGCGAAGCGGAACAAGGGCCCGATGGCGGCGGCGGCGACGATCGCGCTGCTGCTGCTGGTCGGCACGGCGGTCAGCACCATGCAGGCGGTGCGGGCGACGCGGGCGGAGAAGAACACCGCCGACACCCTCGCGCAGGTCGCCGCCGAGCGGGATGCCAAGGAATTGGCGCGCAGGGACGCGACCGACGCCGAAAGGTCGGCCAAGGACCGCCTCGTACAAGTCGTCGCGGAGCGGGATGCCAAGGAGTTAGCGCGCAAGGAAGCCGAGGCCATCTCGAAGTTCCTCACCGAAATTTTCCAAAGCCCCGACCCCGCGCGCGACGGGCGCACCATCACCGCGGCCGAGATGCTCGACAGGGCCGCAAAGAACCTGGACACCGACCTCGCCGGCCAGCCCGAGCGACGGGCGCAGCTGCAGGCGACGCTGGCTCATACCTACCTGACCCTCGGTCTGAACCGGCAATCTATTCCGCTGCTGGAGAAAGCGCGCGACTACGGCCTCGCCACCTTCGGACCGGAGCACCCCGACACGCTCATGGTGATGAACAACTTGGCGACTTCCTACTGCAATGCAGGCCGCCGGGACGAGGCGCTCAAGGTGCGCGAGGAAGTGCTGGCGCTCCGCCGCAAGGTGAACGGCCCGGAACACTCCTTCACGCTGATTGCGATGAACAACCTGGCGTTCTCCTACTTCGACTTCGGCCGCCGGGATGAAGCGCTCAAGCTGCGTGAGGAAGTGCTGGCGCTGAGCCGCAAGGTAGATGGCCCGGAACATCGGAACACGCTGGCGGCGATGACCAATCTGGCGCTTTCCTACTTCGACGCCGGGCGCCGGGACGAGGCGCTTGAGCTGCGTGAGGAATTGCTGCCGCTCGCCCGCAAGGCGCTCGGCCCGGAGCACCCCGACACGCTTGGCGGGATGACCAACCTGGCGAGTTCCTACGACGACGCCGGGCGCATTCCCGAGGCCGTCAAACTTCAGGAGCAATCGCTCGCCCTCAAGCGCCGCGCGCTCCCGCCGAGCCACCCCTACTTCGCCGCCGCGCTGAATAACATGGCACGCCTCTACGGCAAGACCGGGCGCAAGGACGAGGCGCTCAAACTGCGCGAGGAGTTCCTGGCGCTCGCCAGCAAGGTGAGCGGCCCGGAGCACCCCGACACGCTTGGCGCGATGACCAACCTGGCGAATTGCTATGACGAAGCAGGGCGTCTGCCCGAGGCCGTCGCGCTCCAGGAGCAATCGCTCGCCCTCGAGCGACGCGTGCTCCCGCCGGACCACCCCTACCTTGCCATCGCGATGAAAAACATGGCGGGACTCTACGAGAAGACCGGCCGCAAGGACGAAGCGGCCAAGCTGCGGGCGGAACGGGAGGCGCTGAAGGTGAAGAAGTGAGGCTGGGTGACCCGATCGCGCGGGCGTGTGAAGCGGGGCGGGCGGCGGGTCCGGCTCGGGCTCCTCGACGAACCGGCGGCCGTCGCGCGACGGGCCCGGACCGGATCCGGTCACTCGACGAGTCGCTCGTGCGGCTCGGGGCCGACGATGCCGACGCCGCGGGAGTCGCCCACCTGCGCCGGTTCGGCGGGCCGGCCGCGGACGAGCCGCCGGCCGTGGGTCAGCATGACGACCTGCGAGGCGGCGAACCAGAGCAGGAGTAGGGTGAGGGCGATGGTCGCGAGGGCGATCCACCGCGTGACGCGACGGCCGAGATCGGCGCAGGCGGCGCGGGAGACGGCGACCCGCAATTGGGAGGTGCCGATCCGGGCCGACAGATTCGCGAGTCGCTCGTCCAGTGTCGCCAGGCGGGCGGTGGTTCGCTCGGCGAATTCGCGGGCGAGCGTCCGGTTGTCGCGGAGGCCGATCAAGGCCTGCCGGACGACGTCGAGGCGGGTGATCGCGTCGGCGAGGTCGGCGGAGAACTCGGCGAGTTGCTCGGGGGTCACGGCGCGGGGCGGGGATGGCGGCGGCGCGTCCGCGCGGGATTCGGCGACCGATTCGGCGACCCGTTGGACGCCACGGACGACGGCCTCACTGGCCTGAAGCCAGGGCTCGGCCGACTGCAGTTCGTGGTACGCAGAGTCGATGGCTCGGAGCAGGGGCTCGGCCTCGGCCGTCAGGTCGGCCTTCGACTCGCCCAGGCGCTGGGCGCGCTTCGCCAGGTCGCGGGCCCGCTCGCGGGTGCGCTCGGTCGACTGCCCCGCGCGGTCGAGGACGATGTC
>DATHXE010000444.1:0-3459 GCA_035459845.1 Tepidisphaeraceae bacterium
GATCGACGGTCGCCTGCGCGGTGCGAGGGCATGGCACCCGTCCGTTGCCGATTGTTCCCTATTCCAGATAACCTACACCTCTCCGTGATCATCGCCCCCTCATGTTCGACCTGCCACTCGCCGATCCCGGCGGGCGCGCGCACGTTCGGCCTTTGCCCACGCTGTCTGCTCCGCAGCGCCGTCGCTTCGCCGGGCAAGTCGGGCGGCGCGGGGGTCGAGCCGCCGACGGTCGAGGAGCTTGTCGGCGTGCTCCCGGGGCTCGAGGTGCTCGAACTGATCGGCCGGGGGGGGATGGGTGCCGTCTACCGGGCGCGACAGGCGAGCCTCGACCGGCTCGTCGCGGTCAAACTCTTCCCGGGGAGCGCGGCGGACGACCCGGCGTTCGCGCAGCGGTTCGAGAACGAGGCGCGGATCCTGGCGAGCCTGTCCCACCCCGGGATCGTCGCCGCATACGAGTTCGGCCGCGCCGGGGGGCACTGTTATCTCGTTATGGAGCTCGTCGCCGGCCACAGCCTGCGCGACCGGCTCGATCTCGGCCCGCTGCCGGCGACCGAAGCCCTGGGGATCGCCGCCAACGTGTGTGATGCGCTCGCCTGCGCCCACGGGCGCGGGGTGATCCACCGCGACGTCAAACCCGCGAACATCCTGTTGCAGGACGGGGGCACTGAAGAATCCGGGGCGTCGCTTGACGCTCCGCACCCGGCGTGGGGTGCGCCCGCGCGGTCGCGGGTGCGCGTCGCCGACTTTGGGCTCGCCAAGCTCGCGCGCGCGACCGGTTCGTCGGTCGCGCTCTCGCTGACCGGGCCGGATCGTCTGGTCGGCACGCCCGACTACATGGCCCCCGAGCAGCGGCGGCCGGGGGCGGTGGTGGATGCGCGGGCCGACCTCTACGCAGTCGGCGTCGTTCTCTACGAGATGCTGACCGGCGAGTTACCGCTCGGGCGGTTCGCGCCGCCGACGAACGACCCGGCGATCAACGCGCTCGTGCTGCGGTGTCTGGAGCCGTCGCCGGATGCGCGTCCGGCGTCGGCCGCCGATCTCGCGCGCGAGCTCCGATCGCTCGCCGGTCGGCCGGCGGCGCGGCCACGACCAACCCGCCGGGTAGCGGCGGTTGCCGCGCTCCTGGCCGTCTGCCTCGTGCCCGTCGGCGTCGTGATCTACGTCCGGTCGGGCGGCAAGGTCGACCGCGGGCAAACCGAGCGTGCCGTGGCGATCGCACCTGCGTCCCAACCGGCCACGCGTGCCGCGATCTCGCCCACGCCTGCCACTGCACGCGCCACGGCGACCGCCCCCGCCGCTGCGGCCGCCCGGCCCGTCACTACGCCGCCCGTCACCGTCATCCCGCACTCGCCCGGCCTGAACGCGTGGACCGCCACGGATCCGCTCGCCCACCTCCGCTCGACGCCCTGGCCGCCGACCGCCGCCGAGATCATGCGCCGCAGTGGCGTGCCCGACCCCGACCTGTCGCGCCGTTCGGGGGTGTACGTCCCGTCGATCCACACGCCCGGCGCCGGCACGGCCCTGCGGCCCAACCCGCTCGCCTCGGGCGCGGACGCGGTCACCGACTTCCTCGCCCGCGCCGAGCGCCAGTTCGGGCCGGGGCAGACCGTGAGCATTTACATCACCGGCGTCCCCGCGGGCGGCGGGAAGGCGATCGGGGACCAACTCCGCGCGGCCACCAAGGCGACGCAGATTTTGAGCAGCCAGGCGAACGACGTGTTCTCGGTCCACCTCGCGCCCGTCGCCGACCTCGACGCGCTGGCGAAGACCGTCGACTTCGGCTCCGTCACGCGCGTCGACGCGGAGAAGCGGCGCATCATGGTGACGGCGAAGCCGCAGAAGTGACGAGGCGCACGAAATTCCGCCACGCCGGAGCCGGAGCCTTAGGCGACGGCCCGGATCTCCCGGGAATAGCAACAGCCGGGAACCTTTCACACCCACGGGCGTCCGACCGACGGTCTGCACATCCCATTCGGAGTTCACATGCCCCGTCCGCTCACCGCCTTGCTCGCGATTGTCGCCCTCCTGTCGGCTGCCGTTCCCGCCGCGCTGGCGTGCAAGTGTGCCCCGCCCCCGCCGCCGGCCGAGGCGATGGGCAAGTGCGACGCCGTGTTCCTCGGGAAGGTGACGGCGGTGGAGCGCGGCGACCGCGGCATCCGGGTGACCATCGCCGTCGAGAAGTCGTGGAAGGGCGACGCCAGGGCCGAGTTGGTCGTCACGACCGGCATGGGCGGGGGCGACTGCGGATACGGCTTCCAACAGGGCAAGTCGTACGTCGTCTACGCGTACGCCCGCGACACGGGGCTGTCGACGGGGACGTGCTCCCGCACGTGCCACATCGACGACGCCGGCGAAGACCTCAAGGCGCTGGGGGAGGGGAAGAAGCCCGGCGCGAAAGATTGAGCCGGATGTCCGGTAACGCCGGCCGGTTTCGCATCTGTTCGAGTCATCGCCGACTCGAACAGTGTTCAACGCGAGGCCGCCATGTCCGATGCCGGATTCATGATCTACCTGCTGTGCGTGATGGTGGCCGTCATCGTCGGCGGCGCCTTCGCGCTGGCCTACAAGCTTCGGCAGCAGGGCCGATTGCGGGACGCGCAGCTCGCCGAGATGAACGCGGCGTCGCCCGTCCAGTTGGCGGCGGTCGACGAGTTCGGCCGCGGGATCCCGACCGACGAATTGATCAAGGCGTATCGCCAGTCGGCGTTGTTGAACGGGTGGGCGTGGGTGGTCGTCGGGGCAATCAACATCGGGCTGGCCGCGTGGCTGTGGATCGCCGCCGAGCGGTGGTACGGCGGGGATTCGCTCGCGGGCACGCGGGCGGTCGCGGTGTTTTCCGGCGTGTTGTCGGCCGTCTGGCTCGTCGCCGGGGTCTTCGCGCTGCGGCACCACAAGTGGGCGATCTGGCTCGGCATCTCGATCACGCTGCTGGTCGCGATCGTCGCGATGATCAACATCCTGAACTCGTTCAAGTCCGACGGCCGGTTCGGGTTCGCGGGGGTCTACGTGCTCTTGGGGTGGCCCGCCCTGCAGTTCGGGCAGAACGCGTACCGAATGGGACGGGCGGGCATCCCGCTGGGGATCCGCGAGAGCGCGAAGTGATATCGAACGTCGCGTGGCTGCAACGGCTTTACGAACGCGTTAACCTCGGAGGAGGCAGGTCCGTTACGGCGTCGCGTTCGGCTGCGCCTGCTGCTTTTGCAGGATGTGCCGCACGAGCTCGAGGCGCATGATGACCGCGTCCATGTCGGCCGGGCGCTTCTGCTGGCGGGTCGCGATGCAGTCCATGACCAGGTTCGACAGCGCCGCCGGGACCTTCGGGTTGATGTCCGACGGCGAATCGAACCGGCTGTCGAGCAGGAAGCTGTGCTCGCCTTTCTTGTTCACCGTGTACAGGGTCGGGATGTTCTTGCCGGTCAGCACCCAGAACATGGTCGCGCCGAGGTTGAACACGTCGGT
>DATHXE010000445.1:0-2148 GCA_035459845.1 Tepidisphaeraceae bacterium
ACGAACGCCTCGGCGAACTTCGTCGGGGACGCGCACTCGACGCCCCGCAGGCGCAGGGTCGCCATGAACGTGTCTTCGGTGAACCAGCCCTTGCTGGCCTGCGTCTCGAAGGCGGTCATCAGGCCGGCGACCTTGCCGCGGCAGTCGGACTCGTCGAGCGTGACGTACGCGTTCGGGCTGAACGGGTTGCCGTCGTACTTCGTGATCTCGTACTCGAAGATCGCGTGGTTCCGGAACGTGTTCCAGGTCATCTCGGCCATCAGCCGGTGGTCCTGGTGCAGGTCGTCGCGGTGGTGCGTGAAGACCAGGTCGGGCACGCCCTTCTTCTTGAGCCCTTCGAACGTCGCCTTCACCGCCGCGCCCTCGTAGGGGAAGAACCCGTCGCGGTGGGCGAGGATGTCGACCGACCGCTCGGGAACGCCGGCCAGGAAGTGCTCGGCCCCGCGCCGAGCTTCCTTCGCGCGGGCCTCGGTGGACGAGAAGACGACCCAGTCGACGCGGGCGACCCGCTTCTCGCGGATCAGGCGCAGCAGAGTCCCGCCACACCCGATCTCGATGTCGTCGGAGTGCGCGCCCAGGCACAGGACGTTCAAGGGGCGGGCGAGGTTGGGGAGGAAGGTGAGCACGGCGGAGTTGTGAGTTGCGAGTCAGGCGCGGACGGGGGTGAGGGCGGGCTTGGCGCGGTCGCCGCGCCATACTTCCCACGGCGCCTTCCCGCGGGAATAGAGGTCTTCGAGGGCCATCTTTTCCTTGAACGTGTCCATCGCGTGCCAGAACCCGTCGTGCTGGTACGTGGTGAGTTGGTTCATCCCGATCAGCCGCTGGAAGCACTCGACGACGAGTTCTTCGCCCTCGTTCAGGTAATCGAAGACCTGCGGCTTGAGCGCGAAGAACCCGCCGTTCATCCACACGTCGGCCTTGGTCACCGGCTCGATGTCGACGACGTCGCTCGTGCCCGGGGCGGTGCGGACGACGTGGAACGACTGGCTCGGGCGGACCGAGACGAACGACGCGAGCTTGTCGGCCTCGCGGGCGTGCTCGATCACGCGATCGAGCGGGACGTCGCTCAAATTGTCGGCGTAGTTGGCGAGGAACATCTCCTCGCCCTCGAGGTGCTTGCGGACCGCCCGCAACCGCTGGCCGATGTTCGCCTCGGTCCCCGTGTCGACGAACGTGATCGTCCAGTTGTCCGTGTCGCTCGACAGGAGTTTGACCGACTTGCCCCCGCCGGACAGGACGAAGTCGTTGCTGATGCACTCGTCGTAGTCGAGGAAGTACCGCTTGATCGCGTCGCCGCGGTGCCCGAGGCACAGGACGAAGTCGCGGTGGCCGTAGTGCGCGTAGTAGCGCATCAGGTGCCAGATGATCGGGCGGTACCCGATCGGGACCATCGGCTTGGGGATGTTCTCCCCGGCCTCGCGGATGCGCAGCCCCTGCCCGCCGCAGAACAGCACGACTTTCACTAGAACACCTCCACGGTCGGGATGGGGACGACGAACTTTCCGCCCCACTCGCGGACGTACGACATCTGCTGCGCGATCTCGTCGCGCAGATTCCACGGCAGGATCAGCACGTAGTCGGGCCGGGTCTCGCGGATGCGGTCGGGGTGGTGGATCGGGATCCGCGAGCCGGGCAGGTAGTTGCCGATCTTCTTCGGGTTGCGGTCGACCGTGTAGTCGACGAAGTCGGTGCGGATGCCGCAGTAGTTCAGCAGCGTGTTGCCCTTGCCCGGGTCGCCGTAGCCGACGACGGTCTTGCCCGCGTCTTTGGCCCCGATCAGGAACTCGAGCAGGCGGCGCTTGGTGCGGCGGACCTGGTCGCCAAACGTCGCGTACGTCTCCAAACGGGTGATCCCGAATGCGGCCTCACGGGTTCGCAGGTCGCCGACGCGCGGGCCGACAGGCTTGGATTGGTCCGCCGTGTGCCGAGCGTAGATCCGCAGCGACCCGCCGTGCGTCGAAAGCTCCTCGACGTCGAACAACGTCAGCCCGTGTTTCGCGAAGAGCGATTCGACCGCGGTCATCGACAGGTAGCTGAAGTGCTCGTGGTAGATCGTGTCGAACTGGTTGTGCGTCATCAACTGCACGAGGTGCGGGAACTCCATGGTGATGACGCCGCGGTCGGCGAGCAGGGCCTTCATGCCGCCCA
>DATHXE010000446.1:0-5438 GCA_035459845.1 Tepidisphaeraceae bacterium
GCAGCGCGGCGGTGGTGAGGACGAAGGTGACGAGGACGGCGCGGCGGGGCATGGCAATATGGACGGCAGTGCGCGATTCAGCGCAGATCGGGGTTCGATCCGGGGCGTCGCCTCGGGCTCCGCCTCCGGCGTGAGGGCGTATCAGACGGGGTACGGCGTTACTGTTTTGCGTATCGGGCGCACTGGGAGCGGTAGCGGGCTTCGTCGGGGGCGAGTTTGATGGCGCGGTCGATCGCGGCTAGGGCGGCGGGGCGGTCGCTGCGATTGAAGGCGAGTTCGGCGTCGGCGGCGAGGACGGCGGGGCTTTCGGGGGCGAGTTCGCGGGCGCGGGCGAGAAGGCGGTTGGCTTCGTCGGGGTGGCGCGCGGTGGCGGTCAGCAACCAGGACAGGTCGGCCTGCAGGCGGGTGGCGTTGGGGTGGGCCTTGAGCACGGCGTCGTAGTGGGCGCGGGTCGCGGTGAGGGCGGCGTCGGCGGTGTCGTTGCGGTTGGCTTTTCCGGCGGCGGTGATCAGGTCGGCGGAGAGTTGGAGGGACTCGGGGTCGAGGGCGAGGGCGTCGCGGGTGGCGGTTAGGGCGACGTCCCACTGGCCGGCGGCGATCGCGACGCGGGCGCGGCACTCGGCAATGAAGTGGGGGACGCGGACGTAGGCGGTCGTGTCCTCGGGCATGTGCATGTAGTAGATGCGCTCGACGACGGAGCGGCGCTGAAAGGCGAGGGCGGCGACATATTCGGCGTGGTCGAAGGCGTCGCGGGCGAGGAGGTCGAGGGCCTGGCGGACGGATTCGTCCTTGGGCTTGGACAGGTCGGCGGCGGCGCGGGCCTGGGCGAGGGCGTAGCGTTTGCCGGCGTCGGCGAGGAGGGCTGCGTCGACCGCGGTACGGAGCGCGGCGCCGCGGGCGGGGTCGCCGGTGCGTTCGAGGGCGACCGCGTACAGGAACCGGAAGACGGGGTCGGCGTTCGGGCCGGCGGCGATGACCTCGTACAACGCGCGGGCGCGCGGCCAATCGCGGCGGGCCGGGGCGAGGACGAATGGGTCGTCGTCGGCGAAGTCGTTGTAGACCTTCTGGTAGTGGACGCGCGGGGACGCCCTGAGCAGTTCGAGAAGCGCGGCGTCGGTGGCCGTGGCGGCTTCGGGGGAGACGTCACGGAGCGCGTCGGCAATGAGGGCGAGACACCGGAGCGACCGCTCGGCCTTTCGGGCGTCGCCCTTTGCGGCGGCGAGGTGGTGATCGCGGGCGGCGACCAGCAGGGTCTTCCACTGCCCGGCCGGCAATGCGCCGCGCGTCCAGTGATAGACGGCGGCCGCGACGTCGGGGGAGGGCTTGGCGGGTTCGGTGTTGAGCGCGCGGAGGAGCGCGTCGACGCGACCCCCCTTGGAAAGGGGGACCAGGCCGTTGAAGACGTCGACGTGTTCGGGAGCGACCGCGGCGCGGCGGACGCGGGCCTCGACGGCGGCAAGTCGGCCGAGGCGGTGTTCGGCCTCGGCGAGATAGGGCAGCGACCACCCGGGTTCGGCCGGGGTGTCGCCCATTCGGGCGATGATCTTGTCGACGTCGGCGGCGTCGCCGAGCTCGGCGTAGCACACGGCCGCCAGGGCTTCGCCGGCGCCACCGCCCCCGCGCGGGTGGACGCGGCCGATCACGTCGTCGTACCGGCGAAGATTTCCGAGGTGGCGCATCGTGTCGAACGACAGTTGGGGCCCGGCGAGCAGCGCGAGGGCTTCCGCGTGGCGGCCGATCATGAGGACTCGCTGCCCAAGGTATTGGACTTGGCTGGCGACGTCGGGGAGGGCGTCGAACTTCTCATAGGCGCGGTCGGCCGCCGCGTGGTCACCTGCCCAGTCGAGGGCGGCGACGGTGACCAGCGCTGAGCGCTCGGGTATGCGCCCGGGCAGATCAAGAGCGGCCAGGGCCGGCCAGTCACCCTTTTGCGCGAGGATGGCCTCGGCGAGCGAGCGGTCGAGAAGCTCTCGGGCGTTCTTGAGGGCGGCGTCGAGGTCGCCGGCGGCCCGGTACAGGCAGGTGAGGCGGAACGCGCGCGCGGGGGCGTCGGCGGGCTTGGCGAGCTCGGCGGCGATCAGTCGGGGGAGCGCGCCGGCGGCGCGGCCGGCGGCGGCGTAGGTGATCGCATGGGGAAGCTCCTCATATTTCGCGTACTTTCCACTCGGGATGTGTGCGTCGAGCAGCGTGATCGCTTCGCCCGGACGGCCGGCGCCGACGAGTCGTTGCACGCGACGGGGCACGTCGCGGACGAGCTCGCGGGAGAGCTCGGCGCGCCGTTGCGGGTCGGTTTCGAGTTCCCAGAGGTACCAGCCGGCGTCGGCCTCGGCCGACTCGCGGTCGTCGCCGCGACCCATGATCATCAGGTGAAGCCGGGTCGGACGGGTGGCCAGGAGGTGCCGGAGGACGATTTCGCGGGCGTCCGGCGAGAGCGAGGGATCGGCACGGACGGCGATCGAGATCGCCTCCCGGATGCGGCCGGACTGGTCGGCGTCGTTCGACTGCGTCAGGGCGGCGCGCAGGGGCGGGAGGCTGGATCGGTCTGCGCGGGCGAGGGCTTTCGAGGCTGCGGCGCGGGCGTCGTCGTTGGGACGGGCGAGGTCGGCGAGGGCGGCGGTCAGTTCGGTGGGGGTGAGCGGGTGCTCGGGCGGGTCGGCGGCGAACGAGGGGATTGCGGAAATGGCGATCAGTGCGGTCACGATCCACGTCGTCGGTCGCATCGCGTCCCTCCTGCGTGTTGGAGTGTGCTGTTGTGGCGCGAAACCTTTCCCGCGTGTGTCAGAGTACCGCGGGGCGCCGTGTGATCGCAACAGAAGTAGGAGGACGTGTGATGACCGGGGGGTCGACCCCACCAGGGCACGGGCGACGCGTGCACCACATGCCACCCGGCGAAAAATGGGCGTCGTGGGGGAGGTGGGGGTGGCGGTTGAGCGTAAGGTCGGGACCGGCCGCGAGTTGAGGGTTTCGAACGGGCGGGCAAAACCGGGCATTTTCGGTACAAACCGGTACTTTTCGGTACTTTTCGGTACCGAAGACGGGGACGTTCGGGACCGGCTGGTACGGGTGGCGCGAGGTGTTTCATCTACCTATACGGGGGGTGTCACGTCGGCGTGGTGACGGGCGCGCACGGGAGCGCGGTGGCGGGGGAGTGGTGCGGAAAGATTCTTCCCGATTGTTTGCGGCGGGGGTAGCGCGCGGATGACGATGGAGTTGCGAAGGGTGTGCGTCGTTCGCGAGGGGAGTGGGCGTCGCGTGGCGCGCGGGGCGTTTACGTGCGCCTTCGGTGCGACCGCTCAGTACGGCCTTCGACGTCGAGCGCGGGGAGCGCCAAATGGGTCTCTTACCGCATCCCCACGCGGTGTTCCTGGAGGCGCATGAGGACCTTGCTCATGCCGAAGATCCGCTCGTTGGGACGGAGGCGGAGGCAGGCCATGACGAGCTCGGAGAGCTGCGGGCTGACGCGCTCGTTGAGCTGGCCGGGGGAGGGATAGTCCTGCTCCTTGACGACCCGACGGTCGGCCTTGTCGACGGTGAGGAGCGTCGGGACGCGCGTGCGGGTCAGGGCCCAGTAGAGGCTCGCGCCGAAATTGTAGACGTCGGTCTGTTCGGTCAGCGGCTTGCAGCGGGCCTGCTCGGGGGCGATGAAGCTGGGCGTGCCCTGGACGCGCTCCTTGGTGCTGCCGATCTTGCATGCCTGGCCGAAGTCGATGACCTTGACCGTGCCGTCGGTGCAGATCAGGACGTTGTGGGGCTTCATGTCGCAATGGACGTAGCCCGCCTTGTGCATCGCGTAGAGGCCCTCGGCGACGTGGATGAAGACGTCGAGGATGTCCTTCATCTCGACGAGGTTCCGGTCGTCGATGCCGACGCCGTCGATGAGCTCCATGACGAGGGCAACCTCGGTGATGGGGCCGAAGAACTTCTTAGTGGTCTTGAGGTCGACGACGTTGCGGAGGGTGGGGTGCTTGCAGGCCTTGCCGACCTCGAACTCGTTGAGCACCTGCTGGACGTAGCGCTCGTCCTTGTCGACCTTGCGGACGACGTGCTTGAGGGCGTAGATCTGGCCGGACGTGCGGTCGTTGACGGCGTAGATCTGGCTGGCGGCGCCGGTGCCGATGTGGGAGATGACGTCGTACCCGAACAACTCCTTCGGCGTCATCGCGGCTCCGTATGTGCTGCCGGAAATCGTGGACATGAGGTGTGCTTCCCGGGGGTCGGTTCAACCGCGTAGGGGATGATACGCCAAGTCCACCGGGGGGGGCAAAGCGGGTGGGGGGAAATCGACGGGTACAGAGCCGCTAAAGCGGCCCCGCCCGGCGGGGCACTGGACAATCTTCGATGCGCGACGGAGCATGCGGTGACCGTTCCATGACGTTTCTTTTCTTTTCCGCACTCCTCGCGCTGCCGCTGGCGCTGCTGCCGGTGCTGCTCCACCTGCTTTTCCGGCGGAAGACGCCGGTGGTGATGTTTCCGACGCTGCGGTTCGTGAAATCCGCGATCCGGCATACGGCGGCGCGGCGAAAAGTACAGCGGTGGCTTTTGCTCGCGTGCCGGGTGGTGCTCCTGGCGCTGCTGATTTTCGCGGCGGCCCAACCGGCGCGGCAGGTGGCGTCGGCGTGGATGTCGTCCGGGGACGCGACGGTCGTCGCGATCGTGGTCGACACGAGCTACTCGATGCTGCTCAACGAAGGGCGGGAAGGCGGGGCGGAGAGTACGTTGCTGGCGCGCGCCGGGGCCAATCTGGATGAACTGCTGGCTTCGGACTTGGTGCGAAACGCGCGGGTGGCGCTGTTCCCGTCGAACCCCCCTGCCGACGGTCGGCCGGAGGGTTTTCAGACGCCGGCGGGGATCAAGACGAACTGGACGGGCCTCCAGCCGCAGGCGGGGCCAACGCCGCTGGCGGCGCGGGTGGAGCGGGCGGTGAAGCTGCTGGCGGGCGACCCGGCGCCGCAGAAGTGGCTGTTCGTGATCACGGACGTGCAGGCGAAGGAGTTCGCGCAGCCGTTGCAGGTGCCGGCGGAGCTCAAGGCGGCGCTGATCTACCTGACGCCGAGCGATCCGCGGAGCGCGGGGGTGACGGCGGTGGCGGTGGAGCCGGAGGACCCGATCCCGGGCATCGGCGCGGAGGCGGCCGTAGAGGTGGCGGGGCGTACGGGCGATTCGCGTGCGGTGGCGGTGACGGTGTCGACGGTGGACGCGCCGCAGTCGCCGGTGGTGGTCAAGCCGCCGAAGGTCGCGGGGTTCGATGCGGGCGGGCGAGCGCAGGTGAGGTTTGACGTGCGGCTGCCGGCCGAGCGATTCATGCTGGTGCGGGGGGCGCTGCAGGCGACGGACAACCTGCCGTGGGACGACGAGCGGGTGCAGTTGATCGAGGTCCCGCCGCGGCAGGCGGTCACGCTGCTCGAAACGACGCAGACGGCGGCGGGGCGGTTCTTGCG
>DATHXE010000447.1:0-1704 GCA_035459845.1 Tepidisphaeraceae bacterium
CAAGATCGTCGCCACCATGGGCCCCGCCGTCGCCTCGGTCGAGGCCCTGCTGGCGCTCTTCCGCCAAGGCGTCGACGTTTGCCGGCTCAACTTCTCCCACGGCTCCCTCGACGAGCACCTCCTGATGCTCCGCAAGATCCGCGAGGCGGCTGCGATGCACGACCAGCCGGTCGCGATCCTCGGCGACCTGTGCGGCCCCAAGATCCGCCTGGGCAAGATCAAGCCCGTCGGCGATACCGGCGGCATGCCCATCGCCACCGGCGACGAGCTGATCCTCCAGCGCGCCCCCGTCGAAGGCGGGGACGGCGTCGTCAGCTCGATCTTCCCCCAGATGATCGACGACGTGCAGATCGGCCACCGCGTCCTGATCGAGGACGGCCTGCTCCGCTTCCTCTGCGTCGACAAGAACTACAACCGCCTCGTCCTCCAGTGCACCGACGGCGGCGTGCTGAAAAGCTCCAAGGGCATCAACCTCCCCGACACCGACGTCCAGACCCCCGCCATCACCGACAAGGACTGGCGGGATGCGGACTGGGCCATCGACAACGACCTCGATTACCTCGCCCTCTCCTTCGTCCGCCACGCCGACGACATCAACCTGCTCCGCCAGCATTTGGTCAACAAGGTCTCCGACATCCACATCGTCGCCAAGATCGAGAAGCCCGAGGCCGTCAAGGCGATCGCCGGCATCATCGAGGCCACCGACGGCCTGATGGTCGCGCGCGGCGACCTCGGCGTCGAGATGGACGTGGCCGAGGTGCCGATCATCCAGAAGGACCTGGTGCGCCGCTGCCAGGCCGCCGGCAAACCGGTCATCGTCGCCACGCAGATGCTCAACTCGATGATCACGGACTCCTCGCCCACCCGCGCCGAGGTCAGCGACGTCGCCAACGCCATCTTCGACGGCACCGACGCCGTCATGCTCTCGGGCGAGACGAGCGTCGGGAAATTCCCGGTGGTGACGGTCCGCACGATGGCCCACATCGCCGAGGTCACCGAAACCTACCTCGACACGCTGCCCCCGCGCGGCGAGCCCACCCTTGCCCTCAAGACGCTGCCCGTCTCGGCCGCCATGGCGCGGGGCGTCTGGCAGGTCGTCAACGACATGAAGCTCAGGCTCGTCGTCGTCTGGTCCCAGACCGGCTCGACCGCCCGCCTGTTCTCCAAGAACCGCATGTCGGTGCCGATCCTCGCCCTGTCGTCCGACCACCGCGCCCTCCGCCGCATGGCGTTGCACTACGGCGTGATCCCCCAGGAAATGCCGCCCCCCACGACCACCCTCGACCTGATCACCTGGGTCGACGGCTTTGTCCGCGGCAAGAAAATGGCCGCCCCCGGCGACCGCATCGTCATCGTCTCGGGCCTCTCCATGTCCACCCCCGGCACGATGAACAACTTCGTCATCCACACGGTCGGCGAAGACTGGGCCGAGGGCCCGGCGTCCGCCCCCGCGCCGGTGAGCCCGTCGGTCCCGACCCACTTCCACGACATGCCCGTCCACCAGTGATCGCCCGGAAGATTGAACGCCGAGAGCGCAGAGGTGGCGCGGAGAAGACGAGGAGGATCGCTCTTGTTTCGTGCGCGCGACCCCGCGACCCACACGCCTCCGCGATGGGTCTGTCTGTCTCGAACTATCCCCAGACCTCGACCTCAACTCCGGACCGGTTAGACTAAGCGCCGCTGAGAGATTCCTTCTCTGCTCCA
>DATHXE010000448.1:0-2685 GCA_035459845.1 Tepidisphaeraceae bacterium
CTTCACCAGCGCCAGACAGTTGTCCTCGGCAAAGTCGGCGTAGGCCTCGTCGACCAGCACCAGCCCCTTAAAGGCGCTCGCGAGCTCGGCGATCTGCGCGGGCGGGACGAACGTGCCCGTGGGGGCGTTCGGGTTGGCGACGTAAACCGCCGCGGCCTTCGATTTGACCAGGCCGTCGATCGGCAGTTGGAAGCCGGGCTCCCAGGGGATCTCGACCACCTTGGCGTCCTCGAGTCGCGCGAGCACCGGGTACAGCGAGTACGTCGGGTCCGGGTACGCCAGCGTTTGCCCCGGGGCGACGAACGTCCGCGTGGCGATTGTGAGGATGTCGTCCGACCCGTTGCCGGCGATCAGGTGGTCGCGCGACACGCCCAGCACCTTGGCGGCCGCGTCGCGGAACACGTCGGCGGTCGGGTTCGGGTACCGGCGGAGGTGCTCCGGCTCGATCTCCTGGATCGCGCGGAGGACGGCCGGGCTCGGCGGGAACGGGTTCTCGTTCGTATTAAGTTTGACGACGCGCTCGCCCACGCCGGGCTGCTCGCCGGGCGTGTAGCCGTGCATCTCGCGGACGGTGGACCGTACGAAGGACAGGGACATAGGCGCGCGATTATAGCAACTCGCGCGCGGATGGCGCGATCGAGAGTGCGCGAGGCGGCTTCGTGGTTCGCGTGCGTGGCGCGGAGAGCGCAGCCGCGGAGCGGCGACAAAAAGTAGTCCAGGGCGTGAGCTCCGGGGTGATGGCCGTCCGCCGATCCTCAAGTTGATTGGATGATAGAAGCCCCGAAGGGGCGACAGATATCCGTGCGCGGGACCCGATCTTTCGCCCCTCCGGGGCTTCATCGATCGCAAACGACAAAACCCAGGGCTCACGCCCTGGGCTACATTTTGTCGTCCCGTCGGGACTGAAATCCAACGACATCGACGGTGGGCGACGCCCACCCTATCCGATCTGGTAAATGTGGACGCTAAGGGGCGCGAACGTGTCGGTAAATGTGCCGGTGGGGGAGAGGGTGACGGAGCGGCTCTCCCCAACCACCGCGACCGGCGCGGCGTTCGACGGCAGGCCGTGCAGCGCCACCTGCGTGGTCACCGACTGGTCGCTCATGTTCAGCAGCACGTAGTACGTCTTGCCGTCGTATACGCGCCAGCTGCCCTGGATCGAGCCAGCGGCCGCGTCGAACCCGCGCGTGGGCGGGTCGGTGTCGCTCAGCAGCGCCCCGGCGATCGACTGGATCAGCGCGTGCTGCTTGACCATCTCCGCCGCGACGGCGGGCGTCGTGTTGTCGAACTTGAACGTCGGGCTGAAGCTCTGCGGGAAGTACGTGATGCCCTTGGCCCCGCGGATGATCGTGTCCCAGAGCTCGGCGCGGTACTGGTCGGGCGCGACGACGCCCGCCTCCTTCTGGATCCACGCCAGCTCCTGGTCGGCCATCTCGATGAAGCCCCACTGCGGCTTGCCGTTGCTCCACTTCTCCAGCGTGTCGATCGATACGCCCGGGATGTCGAGGCCCTGGTTGACCGTCGTGCGGTTGTAGCCGGTGACGGGATAGACCGAGCTGCTGACCCAGTCGAGGTTGTTCAGGTACGGGACGTAGGTGCCCTTGGGGATCTGCGTGCCCTGCCACTGCACGACGAACCCGCCGGCGAAGTTCTGCCAGATCGGGCGGGTCGGATCGATCGCCTTGAGCGCCGCGACCTTGGCCGCCATCTGCTGGGCCGTCTGCCGCGGCGCGTTGGGCGGCAGCTCCGGCTCGTCCGGCAAACTCCACGCGAGCAGCCACGGATCGCCGATATCGTTGTGCGCATCCAGCGGGGTCGTGCGGATGTAATGCAGGCCCTTGTCCCGGGCGAGTTGGCTCCATTCCTCGATCGTCGCCAAATTGCCCTGGTACTCGACCATCGTGTTGACGCCCCGGCTCTTCCACGTGTCGAACGTGCCGATGTACTGGCCCCACGCGCCGATCGGGAAAAAGTCGGTGTCGACCGGCAGTGCCTGGGCGGCGCCGATTTTGACCGGCAGGATCTCCTTCGCGGCAGGGTTGTCGACGGACGCGGCGACCAGGTTGATGTCCGGCGCAGCCGGGTTCGCGTAGCCCGAGAACACGACGCGGACCTGCTGCGTCTCGAACGGCTGCAGCACGCGCGTCGTCCAGCCCGCGGCCGAGCGCAGCGCGGTCGTCACGTTGTTCCCCGCCCAGTGGTCGTCGAAGAACTGCACCTGGAAGTTGGCGTTGTTAAGCCCGACGGTCAGGTTGATCGCGTCGGGGACGTTTCCCCGGTTCTGCACTTCGATCAGGTAGCTGCCCGAGGCGTCGAAGTTGCGCCGCTTGAACAACACCGAGCGGACGACGGGCGTGTTGACCTGCACGCGGACGACGTCGACCTTGGACGCGTCGGTGGCGGACTTGGCCATGACGTTCCACGCGCCCGACGTGCCGCCGAGCGCCGCCTGGGGCAGCACCTCGACGCGGAACTCGCGGAACGCGCCCGGCTGGATCACGCCGGTGTTCCAGCCCGCGCCGGTGACGGCCGCGCCGATGGTCACACCGCCGTTCCAGCCGGTGGTGGTCGAGTCGTAGTAGGCCAGGCGGTAGTCGGCGTCGCCGGTCGGGGCGGTGACGACGAACGAGTCGGCGGTCGCGCCGTCGTTGTAGACGCGGACGTGGAAGATCGTGGGGAAGAACT
>DATHXE010000449.1:0-5752 GCA_035459845.1 Tepidisphaeraceae bacterium
GGATCGGGGCCCGGCGGCAGCGGCGGACACCATACCTGAATCGCCCAATAGCGAAAAGCCGAAAGGGCCGAGAACCGGGGCCTATTTTCGGGAGAGCGGCACCCCGTCCGGGACCTCCTTTCGGGTGCCATGCCCTCGCACCGCGCCAGAAGCGTTCGTTGGCCTCCGACCGTCGTCGCGGTGCTTGGGCATGCCCCAGCGGCGTTCGATTTCGATTTCGAGCCCGTCTGGGGCATGCCCACGCGAGCCGATGGCGCGTTCGCGCGAATCACGTCGGTCGGCGGCTCGCGAGGGCATGGCACCCGGACCAGCATGGCTCGGACAGACCCTCGCCCCGCCCGCCCCTACTTCGCCTTCTCCCCCGTCGCCACCTTCGCCGAAAGCGTCTTGAGGTTGTCCCCCCGGATCACCCCCGCCAGCAGTTCCGGCAGCCGCTCCGGCGTGCACCCGAAGCACGGCATGCCCATCCCGCCCAGCGTGTTGGCGAGCGACTCGTTGAACGACGGCCGGCCCTGGTCCGAGATCGCCAGCAGGCCGATCGCCTTCACGCCGCTCTCCAGCAGGTGCTCCATCTTCTTCACGAACCGCTTGGTGTTCGGGCTCGTGTCGTGCAGGTCGGCCAGCAGCACGTACAGCGTCCTGGCCGGCGTGTGCATGAATCGTTCGCAGTAGCTGGTCGCCTTCCAGTAATCCTCGGCCCCGCCGAGCTGCACGCCGAAGAGCAGATCGACCGGGTCCGAGCAGTGTTCGGTCAAATCGACGACGTCCTCGTGGTTGAACGCGACCACGTGCGTCTCGACCGACCCGATGCTCGCCAAAATCGCCCCCATGATCCCGCCGTAGATTAGCGACGTCGCCATGGACCCGGATTGGTCCATCGCGATGATCACGTTCCACTGGTTCTGCCGCTGCTGCCGGCTGAAGAACGACAAATTCTCCGGAATGAAGGTCTTCAGGTCCGGGTCGTAGTTCTTGAGGTTCCGGCGGATCGTCCGCGGCCAGTCGAGGTTCGGCAGACTCCGAAACGCGCCGTGGCGGTTGCGCAGCAGCGCCCCGCGGATCGCCTGCACGAACTGCGACTCGAGCCGCTTCCGAACGTCCTCCACGACCTTGCGCACGAGCTCGCGCGCCGCCGACTTGGCCTTCTCCGGCACCATGTTCTTCATCGCCAGCACGGTGGCCGCCAGGTCCAGCGACGGCTCGATGTTGGCCATCACCTCGGGCTCGAACAAGAGCTGCTTGAGCCCGCGCCGCTCGATCGAGTCCTTCTGGAGCAGGACGACCACGTCCTTCGGGAAGAAATTGCGGATCCGGTCGAGCCACCGCGCGACCCGCGGGAGCGTGCGCCCCCTTCACCGTCCCGTGCGGGCCGGTCAGCCGCTCTCGACGCCCGCCCGCCCCGGGTGTGGCTATCTCGCCACGCGACCCGATTTCACCGGTATAGTGGGCAGCCCACCGTTTTCCCGATTTAGACCTCCGGAGCCCGGCGCCGTGACCCATCGAAGCGTCTTCGTCACTTGCCTCACATTCGCGGCCGCCGCCGTCGCCCCGCGACCGGCCGCCGCCGAGTCCGGCGCGGCGTTCGCATCGCAAGTGAAGCCGTTCCTGGCCGCCCACTGCGTCGACTGCCACGGGGAGGACGTCGCCAAGGCCGGGCTCCGGCTCGACAACCTTCCCGCCGATTTCGGGGACGAGCGCACCGCGGCGACATGGGCCACGGTCTTCGACAAGCTGTCGTCGGGCACGATGCCGCCCAAGTCCGAACCGCGCCCGCCCAAGCCCGCGGTCGACGCGGCCACGCAGTTCCTCGGCCAGCACCTCCATGCCGCGTCTCTCGCCCGCCAGCAGGAACAGGGGCGGGTCATCGTCCGGCGGCTCAACGGGACCGAATACCAGAACACGATCCACGACCTGCTCAACGTGCGCGTGCCGCTGAAGGACATGCTGCCGGAAGACGGGGCGGCCGCGGGCTTTGACAACGTCAGCTCCGCCCTGGATCTGTCCGCGACGCACCTGTTGCTCTACCAGCAGGCCGCCGAGAAGGCGATCAACGCCGCCATCCCGGTTCATCCGCCGGTGAAGTTCTCCGACCGTCGCACCGGGCGCGAGATCACCGCCAAGGGCCCGAACTTCAAGCAGACGCTGACGCGCAGCGCCAAGCTCGAAGGCGATGCGCTGATCCTCTACAGCCAGGCCCCGCGCTACGGGCTGTGCAGCACGACCTCCGTGCCGACCGCCGGGCGCTATCGCGTGCAGATGTCCGCGTGCGCGGTCGGGGCTGGCGTCAAGGCGATCCCGGTCGGACTCTGCACGATCGGCCAGGGGCGCGAGGGGCCGGTCGTGTTCGACGTCCGCGACATCCCCGCGGGCAAGCCGGCCGTGATCGAGTTCGAGGTCGACCTCAACCGCTCGCAGGGGTTCGTCGTCAATCTCCTCACTCACTGGGACATCCGCACGTTCAAGAAGCCGCTGGACGAGTACACCGGCCCCGGCCTGCTCGTCGAGTGGCTGAGCATCGAGGGCCCGGTCGACGCCTTCCCGCCGCCCAGCTACGACCGCCTGTTCGCCGGCGTCCCGCTCAAGGCCAAATCGGTCGCAGCGGCCGAAGCGGGCGGCCGCCCGGCGCGCCCCGTCGCCGACAACCGGACGATCGCCAACTGGTACGCCGACCCGCTCACGCCCGTCTCGGCCAAGCCGAAGGAGGACGCCGAGCGCCTGATCCGCGACTTCCTCCCCCGCGCGTTCCGCCGCCCGGTGAACGAAGAACTGCAGAAGCACTTCGTGCGGCGCGTGCACGAGAAGCTCGACCAGAAGTTCGCGTTCGTCGACGCGATGACGTACGGGTACAAGTCGATCCTGGCATCCGCTCACTTCCTCCTGCTGGTGGAGCCCGGCGCGCCCGCGGGCGCCGACAAGATGCGGCTCGACGACTACGCGCTGGCGTCGCGCCTCTCGTACTTCCTCTGGTCGACCGCCCCGGACGACGCGCTGCTCGCGCTGGCGGCCCGCAACGAACTCTCCAGGCCGGACGTGCTCCGCGCCCAGGTCGAGCGCCTGCTCGCCGACCCGAAGGCCCGCCGCTTCACCGAGAACTTCACCGGCCAGTGGCTCGACCTCCGCAAGATCGACGCGACCATCCCGGACCCGCAGCTGTACGGCGACTTCGACCCGCTCCTGCTCTGGGCGATGCCCCGCGAGACGCGCCTGTTCTTCGACGAGATCCTCCGCCACGACCGCAGCCTGCTCGAGTTCGTCCACTCGGACTGGACGATCCTCAACGCGCGCCTGGCGCGGCTTTACGGCATCCCCGGCGTCGAGGGCAACGCGTTCCGCAAGGTCGCCCTGCCGCCGGACAGTCACCGCGGGGGCGTGATGACGCAGGCGAGCGTGTGCAAGGTGACCGCCGACGGCACCCGCACGTCGCCCGTCCTCCGCGGCAAGTGGGTGCTCGAAAAGATCCTGGGCACCCCGCCCGCCCCGCCCCCGGCCGACGTCCCGGCGATCGAGCCGGACATCCGCGGTGCGACCACCATCCGCCAGCAGCTCGACAAGCACCGCAACACCCCGGCGTGCGCGACCTGCCACGTGCACATCGACCCGCCCGGGTTCGCCCTCGAGACGTTCGACCCGATCGGCAATTGGCGCGACTTCTACCGCGCCAGCGCCCGCACCAAGGCCGGCGTCGTCACGCTCCCGAACTACACGGGCAGCAAGGCGATCTTCCGCGGGCCCGACGTCGAGAAGGGCTTCACCACGCCCGACGGCCGCGCGTTCGCCGACGTCGACGCGTACAAGCGGATCCTCCTCGAAAACCCCGACCAGATCGCCCGCAACCTGACGCAGAAGCTGCTGACGTACGCGACCGGGGCGGACGTGCAATTCGCCGACCGCGAGGTCGTCGAGCAGATCGTCGCCCGCCTGCGCGCCGGCCGGTACGGCCTGCGCACGCTCGTCCACGAGGTCGTCCAGAGCCGCCCGTTCACTCACAAGTAGGTGCCCCCGTGCCCGTCCCGCGAATGGACCGCCGAACATTCCTCCGCGCCTCCGGGGTCGCGATCGCGCTCCCGTTCCTCGACGCGATGGTGCCCGCGTCCGCCGCCGAGGCGACGCGCGCCCTCGCCCGCCCCCCGCGGATGGTCCTGGTCGGCCAGCCCCTCGGGCTGTACGGGCCGCACTTCTTCCCCGACAACCCCGGCCGCGATTACCAGCCCAGCCGCTACCTCAAGCTGCTCGCGCCCCTCCGAGACAAGTTCACCGTCTTCTCGGGCATGTCCCACCGGTACGCCGCCGGGCACTTCGCCGAGGTCGGCCTGCTCACCGGCGTGAGCCCGGACCACATCCGCCCCAACGACATCAAGAACTCGATCTCGATCGACCAGGAGGTCGCGTCGCAGATCGGCAACCGGACGCGCTTCTCGTCGCTCGTCCTGGGCGGGGGCGACGTCGCCTGGAACCGCCGGGGCGTGCGCGTCCCGTCCGAGCAGCGGGCGACGCAGGTCTTCCGCAAGCTGTTCATCAGCGGGTCGCCCGAGGAGGAGGCCCGCGAGCTCCAGCGCGTCCGCGACGGCCAGAGCATCCTGGACGACGTGCGCGGACAGATCAAATCGATCAACGGGAGCGTGGGCGCGACCGACCGCCAGCGCCTGGACCTGTTCCTGACCAGCGTCCGCGAGGCCGAACAGCACCTCCAGCAGGACGAGCGCTGGGGCACCACGCCCAAGCCCAAGGTCGACTACAAGGCCCCGGCGACCGACTTCGGCGGCGCCCAGCTGATCGAGCGCTGCCGCCAGTGGTACGACATCGTCCACCTCGCCCTCCAGACCGACTCGACCCGCGTGATCAACCTCTGGCTCGGAACCCAGGAGCGACCGGAGATCGACGGCGTAACGCTCGCCCACCACGACGCGTCGCACCACGGCCAGGACCCGGCCAAGCTCGAGCAACTCGCCCTGATCGAGGAGGCCGAGCTCCGCGTGTTCGGCGAGTTCCTCGCCAAGCTCAAGGCGAGCACCGAGGGCGAGCAGACCCTGCTCGACCGAACGGCGGTCTTCTACGCGAGCAACCTGGGCAACTCGTCGTCGCACGACAACAACAACCTGCCGATCCTGCTCGCCGGCGGCGGCTTCAAGCACGCCGGCCACGTCGCCTTCGACCGCAAGAACAACACGCTGCTGTCCAACTTGTTCGTGCGGATGCTGCATCACATGAACATCGAGGCCAAATCGTTCGGCGCGAGCACGGGGGTCGTCAGCGAGGTTTGAGGGGTCGAATTCGCGTCCCTTGAAGTCCGCGCCCGGATCGTGTACCTTTCCTCCCCCCTCACTCCGAGGGGGTTCTGCTTTTTGCTCCGCACCTAGTCAGGAAAGCCCAGCCATGGCCTACAAGTACAAGCCCAACAAGGCGATGAAGAAGCGGTTCCGGGTCTCCGGGACCGGCAAGGTGAAGCACAACCACTGCTACACCTCGCACTTGCGCTCCAGCCGGTCGTCCAAGCGGATTCGCAAGCTGCGCCGCGCGTCGGTGCTCTTCGAGGGGCACGCCAAGAACATGCGCGAGTTCATGGGCCTCAAGGGCGTGCGCCCCAACCAGACCGCGACCCGCCGCGAGCTGGACGCCAAGCGCCAAGCCGAAGCGGCGCCCGCTGCCGCTTGAATGCGACATGCTCACCATAGGTGAGCAAGCCGCTTAACAAACCAACATTGCCCGCGCCGGTCGGCGCGGGACGCACACAAGCACCGATGCGGTGCAGCCA
>DATHXE010000450.1:0-11345 GCA_035459845.1 Tepidisphaeraceae bacterium
GCGAAGGCCTTGCCGGCCTTGATCTTGACGACTTCGCCTTCGTACCGGATGCCCTTGCCCTTATACGGCTCGGGCTTGCGCGTCTTGCGGACGCGGGCGGCGAACTCGCCTACCGCCTGCTTGTCCGCCCCGCTCACGTGGATCTTGTTCTGCCCCTCGAGGGCGACCGTCACGTTCCCCGGGATCGCCACGACCACCGGGTTGGCGAACCCGACCGACAGGACGAGGTTCTTGCCCTTCTGCTCGGCCTTGAACCCGACGCCCTGGACTTCCAGCGTCTTCTTGTAGCCCGTCGTCACGCCGATGACCATGTTGTTGATCAGCGACCGCACCAGGCCGTGCAGGGCCTTCGACTCGCGCTCGTCGTTCGGGCGGACGACGACGACTTCCTTCTTCGCGTCGTCGAGCGTCACCTTGATCTTCGGGTGGACGGCCAGCTCGAGCTTGCCCTTGGGGCCCTCGACCTTGACCTGCTGGCCCGCGACCGACACCTTGGCGCCGGCGACCGGGACGGGCTTCTTGCCGATACGACTCATGATCTCTTCTCGCTTTCGTAAACCTCTGCGGCTCGCGCCTCGCGGCGGCTTCGAGGTGATTCCTACTCGATCAATGCGAACCGCCGAAGCGGGCCGCACCACGGGTTAGCTGACGGTGCAGAGCAGTTCCCCGCCGACGCGCTGCTCGCGGGCCTGGCGGTCGCTCATCACGCCCTTGGACGTGCTGACGACGGCGATGCCCATCCCGTTCAGGACGTTGGGCAGCTCCTCGACCTTGCGGTACACCCGGCAGCCCGGCTTGGACTCGCGGTCGATCGTGTGGATGACCTTGCTCCCGTCCATCGCGTACTTGAGCTTCACGCGGATCATGCCCTGACGCTCGTCGGGGATCACGTCGAACGCCTCGATGTACCCCTCCTCCTTCAGCACCTGGGCAATCCCGGTGCAGATCTTGCTGTTCATGATCATGACCATCCGCCGGCCCACCTTGTTGGCGTTCCGGATCCGGGTCAGCATGTCCGCGATGGGGTCTTGATTGTTCATCTCTCGCTCGGTCCAGAGTCCTAAGTCCTGAGTCCTGAGTATCGAGTCGGCCGGCCGTGAGCCGCACGCGTGGGTGTTCCACACGGCACTCAGGACTCGGGACTCAGCACTCGCGGCACTTCTCTCTTGCTCGCTCGCCGTTACCAGCTCGCCTTCCTCAACCCGGGGATGACCCCCGCCAGCGCTAACTCACGCAGCTTGATCCGGCAAACCTTGAACTTCCGCAGGTTGCCCCGCGACCGACCCGTGATCTCGCACCGCAGGTGCGACCGGGTCGGGCTCGAGTCGCGCGGCAGCTTCGCCAGCGCGGCGTAGTTCTTTTCCTTCTTCAGCTGCCGGCGGACGTCGGCGAACCGCGCCACCAGCGCCTCGCGCCGCTTCTGCTTCGATACCCAGGCCTTGGTTGCCATAATGAGTCCGTTTTCTGGTTGCCAGCTGTTCGCTGCGATCAGTCCTTCTTCGAGTCGTCCCGGAACGGCATCCCGAACTGCTTGAGCAGCTCGCGCCCGTGGTCGGCGCTCTGGGCCGTCGTGCACACCGTGATGTTCATCCCCTGCTGGAACGTCACCGAAGCGCCGTCCACCTCCGGGAAGACCGTCTGCTCGGTGAACCCGAAGTTGTAGTTCCCGTTCTTGTCGAACCCGGTCGGATCGATCCCGCGGAAGTCCTTCACGCGGGGGAACGCCAGGGAGATCAGGCGGTCCATGAACTCGTACATCCGGGCCCCGCGGAGCGTGACCTTCAGGCCCGTCTCCATCCCCTCGCGCACCTTGAAGTTCGCGACGCTCTTCTTGGCCTTGCACCGCACCGGCTTCTGGCCCGCGATCGTCGCCAGTTCCTTCTCGGCCTGGTTGATCTTCTGCTTGCCCTCGCCGCCCTCGGTCGCGAACCGGCCGACGCCCATCGAGATCACGACCTTCTCCAGCCGCGGGACGGCCAGCAGGTTCTTGATCCCCAGCTTCTGCTGGAGCGCCGGGACCATCTCGGCCCGGAACTTCTCGTACAGCCGCGCGGGGGGCGCGGGCTGGGCCGGCGTCGACCCGTCGTCGACCTCGATCGACACGTCAGCGGCCTTCGGCTTCCGCTTGCTCTTCTCGCCGCCACCCTTACCCGCGCCGCCTTCGGCCTTGGGCTTCTTTTCCTTCTTCTTGTCGTCTTGCTCGGCCATGGTTCGTGCCTCTCTCGCGACCCTTCGGCGCCGTCGGCTGTGTTCGACGTCGCAGGTCAGTTTCCGGCGTGGTCACTTCGCGTGACCACGTCACGGGGGATTTACTTCTTCGCCTTCTTACCGATGACGCCCAGGTCGGTGCCGCTCTTCACCGCGACGCGGTGCTTCACGCCGTCCCGGACCTCCGTCTTCACCCGCGTCCCCTTGCCCGTCGCCGGGTCCAGGGGCTGCACGTTGCTGATGTGGATCGGGGCGTCCTTCTGGATGCGCCCGCCCTGCGGGTTCCGCTGGGTCGGCCGGACGTGCTTCCACACCCGGTTGATGCCCTCGACGACCACCCGGTCCTTGTCCGAGATGATCCGCAGGACCTTCCCGACCTTCCCCTTGTCCGAGCCCGCGATCACCATCACCGTATCGCCAGTCTTGATCCGTGCCATTGTAGTACCAGTTGCGAGTTGCGTGTTTCGAGTTGCGAGTCAGACCGGACGTGCGAGTCGCTCAAGCCGCTGTTGCATTACTCGCAACTCGCAACCCGCAACCCGCAACTGCCGCTAAACCACTTCCGGCGCCAGCGACACGATTTTCATGAAATTTTTGTCCCGGAGCTCGCGGGCGACGGCCCCGAACACGCGGGTGCCGCGCGGGTTGTTTTCCTTGTCGATCACGACCGCCGCGTTGTTGTCGAACCGGACGTAGCTGCCGTCGACCCTGCGGGTCGGCTGCTTCGTGCGGACGACCACGCACCGGATGATCTCGCCCTGCTTCACGTCCCCGCCGGGCAGCGCCTTCTTCACCGCGCAGATGATCACGTCGCCGATGTGCGCCACCTTGCGCTTGAACTTGCCCTTGCTCGACGACCCGCGCAGCACCTTGATGCACATGGCCTGCTTGGCCCCGGTGTTGTCCGCGATGTCGACGTACGTTTGTTGCTGAATCATGGCAGTACCACAGAGTTGCTAGTTGTCGGGTGCTAGTTGTCCGCACGGGCGCCCGGCGAAGTCTCGCCCGGCGCGTCTTTCCGGTCTCACGGTGGCCAGCAACTAGCAACTGGCGACCAGCAACTCTTTCCGGCTTACTGGGGCTCGGGCGCCTTGCCGGTCATGATCTCCTCGGCCGACACCTGAACCGCCCGCTCCGGGGCCCGCTCGACGACCCGCACCAGGCGGTGGTGCTTGGTCTTCGAGAGCGGCCGGCACTCGGCGATCTCGACCGTGTCGCCTTCCTTCGCGTCGTTCTTCTCGTCGTGCGCGTGCAGCACGGTGCGGCGCTTGAGGAACTTCCCGTACTTCGGGTGCTTGGTCTGGAACGCGACGACCACCTTGATCGTCTTGTCGCCCTTGTCCGACGCCACCACGCCCCGAACCAGGCGGAGCTGGGCGCGGGCGGCCTTGTCGTCGGCGGTCTTCGAAGTCTGCTGGTCTGCCATGGTCGTCACCGTTCTGATCGTCGTCGTCTGCTATGCCGCCCGCGGACCCGCCGCCGGCGTCGGATGCTCACGCCTTCTTCTGACCCGCCGCCGCCGTCTGCTTCGCCGCCTCCAGCTCGCGCTGGCGGAGGATCGTCTTGATCCGGGCGATCTCGCGGCGGACCTTGCCGAGCTGGCTCGGATCTTCGAGCTTCTCGGTCACCGCCTGGCTCCGCAGGTCGAACAGGTGCCGCTGCCGTTCCGCGACGTCCTTGGTCAGGTCGTCGGTGCTCCGGTCGCGCATTTCCTTGAGTTTCGCTTTCATGGTCTAGTCTCTTCGCTGCGTAATCGTCGCGGGTTCGCGCCAACTGTTCGGAATCGCCACCGGACGGGCTCTACTACCGGCCTCAGGCGACCGCGTGCCGCCGGGCCACGAACTTGCATTTGACCGGCATCTTGTGGGCGACGCGGGCCAGGGCCTTCTTCGCCGTCGGCTCGTCCACCCCGCCGACCTCGAACAACACCGTCCCGGGCTTCACGACGGCCGCCCAGAATTCCGGCTCACCCTTGCCGCTACCCATTCGCACTTCGAGCGGCTTCGACGAGATCGGCTTGTGCGGGAAGATCCGGATGAACAGCCGGCCCTCGCGCCGCAGGAAGTGGCTGGCGGCCACGCGCCCGGCCTCGATCTGCTTGGCGCTGATCCAGTGCGGCTCGAGCGTCATCAGCCCGTATTCCCCGAACGACACGGTGTTCCCGCGCGTCGCGTTCCCCTTGATCTTGCCGCGCTGGCTCTTCCGGAACTTCACGCGCTTCGGCATGTTCGGCATGGGACACCTATCGAATCAGAGTTGCGAGTTTCGAGTTTCGAGTTGCGAGTGCCTGAACGAGTCGGCTGAGTTACCGCCGGCCGCGACGGATCGGGCCACCCGGCCGCACGTCGGTGTCCAGGATCTCTTCGCCGTACAGGCCGCGGTAGATCCACACCTTCACGCCGATCGCCCCGTACGTCGTGAACGCCGACGCCACGCCGTAGTCCACGTTCGCCTGCAGCGTCGTGAGCGGGATCGACCCGACCACCGTCTGCTCCGTGCGGGCGATTTCCGCCCCGCCGAGCCGGCCGGCGACCATGATCTTGATCCCCTTCGCGCCCGCCTGCATGCTCGACTCGGTGCGCTGCTTCAGCACCCGGCGGAAGCTCGCACGCTTCTTCAGCTGCTCGCCGACGGCCTCGGCCACCAGCTGGGCGTTCAGGTCCGGGTTCTTGATTTCGACGACCTTCACCGGCGCGACCTTGCGGCCGATCATGTCCTCGAGCTCCTCGCGGAGCTTGTCGACCTCGGCGCCCTTGGGCCCGATCACCAGGCCCGGGCGGGCGGTGCGCAGGGTCACGGTGACCTCTTCGCGCGTCCGCTCGATGTCGATCCGGCTCACGGCCGCGAACGGCGGGCGCCGGTTCAGCTTGTTGTCGATGTACTTGCGGACCTTGTGGTCCTCGATCAGGAACTCACCGTACGCCGCCTTCGGGGCGTACCACTTGCTCGACCAGTCCTCGGTGATCCCGACGCGGAAGCCGATTGGATTAACCTTCTGACCCATAGTGCTCTCGATTCAGTCGGTGACTGTTTACTAGTTCAGGCCCGCTCGTCCAGGGTGACCACCAGGTGACTCGTCCGCTTCATGATCGAGTACGCCTTGCCGCGGTCCTTCGGCTGGAACCGCTTGATCGTCGGGCCCGGGTCCGCCCACGCCTCCTTGACGAACAGGCTGCCCGTGTCGGCCTCCTGCTCGCCCGCGTTCGCGACCGCCGACTTCACGACCTTCTCGACGAGCACGGCGGCGCGCTTCTTCGAGAACTTGAGCAGCGCCAGCGCGTCGTCCACCTGGCGCCCGCGGATCAGGTCCAGGATCAGCCGCGCCTTCCGCGGGGTGATCCGGGCGAACCGGTGTGTTGCCTTGAATGCCATCTCGTCTTCACCTTTCGTCGTTCCCGGACTGGGTACCGGTACTCCGTCATGCCGCGGCCGAGGTCGGCCGCGGACGCGCCCGCGAAACCCGCGGGCCGCGTGACGCGCGGGTCACGTCAATGACCCGCGCTCGGCCGCTCAGGCCCCGCCCGGCCCGGAGACCTTCTTGCCCGAGTGGCCGCGGAAGGTCCGCGTCGGGCTGAACTCGCCGAGCTTGTGCCCGACCATGTCCTCGGTCACGAAAACCTTGTGGAACTTGTTCCCGTTGTGCACTTCGAACGTGTGCCCGACGAACTCCGGGATGATCGTGCAGGCCCGCTTCCACGTCCGGAGCGTCACCTTGGCCCGGCGCTCGTTCAGCGCCGCCACCCGCCCGTACAACCGCTCGTCGACGAACGGACCTTTCTTCGCGCTTCTGCTCATGTTCTGTACCCGTTGCGAGTTTCGAGTTTCGTGTTGCGAGTCGTCTCGGATCACGCCGCTGCCAGTGTCTCCACTCGCAACTCGCAACCCGCAACTTCCTTACGAATTCACCGTCTGCGGCCGCTGCTGGTGCTTGCCGAACTTGCGGCGGCGGAGGATCAACTTCTCCGACGGCTTCTTCGGGTCGCGGGTGATGCCGCCCTTGGCCGGCACGCCCGTCCGGCTGACCGGGTGACGGCCGCCGTTCGACCGGCCTTCGCCACCGCCCAGCGGGTGGTCGATCGGGTTCATCGCCTTGGCGCGGGTGTGCGGGCGGATGCCGCGGTTCCGGCTGCGCCCGGCCTTGCCCAGGCTGACGTTGATCCAGTCGATGTTCGACAGCTGCCCGATCGTCGCCCGGCACGCCGAACGAATCCGCCGCATTTCGCCCGACGGGAGGATGATGACCGAGTAGTCCCCCTCCTTGGCGCCCAGGCGGGCGACCCCGCCCGCCGACCGGACGAGCTTGCCGCCCTGGCCGGGGTTCAGTTCGATGTTGTGCAGTTCGAGGCCGGCCGGCACGTTCGCCAGGGGCATCGCGTTGCCGATCTCGGGCGGGGCGGTCGGTCCGCTAACCACCGTCGTTCCGACGCGCAGGCCGTTCGGGGCCAGGATGTACGTCTTCACCCCGTCCTCGTACTTGATCAGGGCGATGAAGCACGACCGGTTCGGGTCGTACTCGATCGACTCGACGCGGGCCGGCATCCCGTCCTTCGCGTTCCGCTTGAAGTCGATGATGCGGTACATCTGCTTGTTGCCACCGCCACGGTGTTTGGCCGTGATCACCCCGTGGTGGTTCCGGCCGCCCGTCTTGGTCTTGGCCTCGGTCAGCGACTTTTCGGGCTTGAACTTGGTCAGGACCTTCTTGTAGTCGATGACCGACCCGTTGCGGCGGCCCGCGGACGTCGGATTGTAAAGCTTGATCGGCATGGCAGTCGTCCTTCTGACTTCTGACTTCTGTCTTCTCTAGGCCGCGTCTTAGAACAGCTCGATCCGCGAGTTCTCGTCGAGCTCGACGATCGCCCGCTTCCACGACGAGGTCGTGATCGTCGTGTGCCGGCTCCGGCGGGGCTTGCCCTTCCGGATCGCCGTCCGCACCTCGACGACCTTCACGCCGTACAGCGCCTCGACCGCGTGCTTGATCTGCGGCTTGTTCGCGCCCTTGGCGACCTCGAACGCGTACGTGTTCCGCGTCTGCTGCTGGTGCGTGCTCTTTTCCGTGACCAGCGGGCGGATGATGACTTGCGTGTTGTTCATGGGAGTTCGTTGCTAGTTGTCAGTTGCTCGTCGGTCGTTCACTCTCGCAACTCGTCATCACTACGCCAGGAGCTGATCCAGCCCGGCCCGGGTCATCAGCAGCGTCCGGTGACGCAGCAGGTCCCAGGCGTTGAGCTGGCGGACGGTCGTGAGGGTCGTCCGGTCGATGTTCCGGGCCGACTTCTCGATCGACTCGTTCCGCTCGGACAGGGCGACCAGGCACGACCGGTCGATCCCCAGCGCCTTGTACATCGCCGCCACGACCTTGGTCTTCGGGGCGTCGAGCTTCAGGTCGTCGATGACCTTCACGTCGCTCGCCTTGAACTTGAGCAGCAGCGCGCTCTTGGTCGCGAGCTGGCGGGCCTTCTGGGGCATCGCCTGGCGCCAGTCCTTGGGCCGCTTCTGCTTGGCGTGACCGCCGCCCTTCTTGATCGGGTTGCGGATGCCGCCGGTGCGGGCGTTTCCGGTCCCCTTCTGCTTGAACATCTTGCGGGTCGAGCCGGCGACCTCGCCGCGGGCGAGCGTCCGCACGGTCCCCTGCCGCTGGTTCGCGTGGTACATGACCAGCGCCTGCTTGAGCAGCGCCTGACGGACCTCGCCGCCGAACTTGGCCTCGTCCACCTGGATCGTGTCGACCTTCGTGCCGGCCTGGTTGTAAACGGGAACTTCGATCATGGTCGTCTCGCGTGAGTTGCTAGTTCGTAGTTGCTGGAAACCCCATCGGACTGCCGGCCGGCCGCTAGCAAGGAGCGGCCGACAACTAGCAACTATTCCGCCGCCTTCGCCACCTTCGCCGTCAGGCTCTTCCGCACGTACAGGGTCGACCCGTTCGCCCCGGGCAGCGCGCCCTTGATCAGGAGCAGGTTCCGCTCGGCGTCGATCCGCACCAGCGGGTGGTTCCGGGTCGTCACCTGGTCGCTGCCCATGTGCCCGCCCATCCGCATTCCCTTCTTGGGCTTACCGGTGTAACCGCGGTTGCTCGCCCGCGAGCAGATCGAGCCCGGCGAGCGGTGCTTACGCTCGGTGCCGTGCGACGCCGGCTGACCGCCGAAGTGGTGCCGCTTCATGACGCCGGCGAACCCCTTGCCCTTCGACACGCCGATCACGTCGACGAACGCGATCCCCTCGAAGATCCCGACGCCCACCACGTCGCCGACCTTCTTGTCCACCGCCGCCTTCGACCGGCTCTCGGCGAAGAACCGCCGCGGGGCGATCCCGGCCTTGGCCGTGTGGCCGATCAGGGGCATCGTGCTGTATTTGGGCTTGATCTCGACCGCCCCGAGCTGAACGGCGTTGTAGCCGTCCTTGCCGTCCGCCGCCTTCACCTGCGTGACCACGTTCGGCTCGACCAGGACGACAGTCACGGGCACGACCGTGCCCTTCTCGTCGTACACCCGGGTCATCCCGACTTTCTTTCCGATCACGGCAGGCGTCATGTGCGTTCCGAGCAGAGGAGTCAGATCCGCAAAGCGGAACCGTCTCGTAACTCGTCCTCAGTAGTTATTCCGGCGACCTGACAAAACACCGCCACCGCGACCCGTGATTCCCTCCGGATCTTTCGATCCTCCGGGAACAAATGGGCTCTTGGATGAGCCCCACGGCGCGACTGGCGACCAAACGTCCCTTGATTGGCAGGGACGCATTACGGCGGGTAAAAGACTAGCCCTGCTTGATCTTGACGAAGACGCCGGCCGGAACGACCAGCCGGTTCAACGCCTCGATCGTCCGGGCGGTCGGCTCGTAGATGTCGATCACGCGCTTGTGCGTGCGCATCTCGAACTGCTCGCGGGACTTCTTGTCAATGTGCGGGCTGCGGAGGACGGTGTAGCGCTCGATCCGCGTCGGCATGGGGATCGGCCCCATCACCTTCGCGTTGGTCCGCTTGGCGTGCTCGACGATTTCCTTCGCCGAGGAGTCCAGGGAGCGGTGGTCGTACGCTTCCATCCGAATTCGAATCCGGTCACCCGTCATATCTCACTCGTTTCCATCAGCTTAGCCCGCCAAATCCGTCCGGGCGGGCCGTTCGCGTGCGGACAAACTTCGTTTCCACCTCCGAAAAGGTGGAGGGGAGAATTTAGCGACCCACCGCGCCCTGTCAACCCCTGCACAAGACAAAATTGCCGCGTGATGAATTACCGGAACCGACTAAACGCTCTTCGGGGCGGAGTTTGGGTGCCATCGTCGAAAGGTCTCGGCCGATGGATCGCGCCCCTCGTGTTTGGAATCGAGAACATTTTGATTGCGACGCCCCTCTTGTGTGACCTACCCTACCGACTCTCGGCCGTGGGTGAATCGGGGAGATCACACTTGAGGGAAGGTGCCTAATGTGCCTCGCTTCTCGCCTCGTCGTTATCGGCGTGCTTTTTACCGCCTCGACCCTAGCTTCGGCAGCGCCGCTCTTCGACGCCCTTTCAACGGTAAACGTCGCAACGGCTCCGACGCTCCCGGCCAACCCGCCCGGATTCGGGGCTGCGGTGATCGGAATCGGTTCCGGCAACTCGCTGACTTTTACCACCAACCTGACCGCCGGCCTCGATGCGGCGTCCCCCGGTGACGAGTTCCAGATCGGGCAGGTTATCTTCAACCACTCGTTGGACGGAACGACCATCAACTACAGCGTCAACTTCAACTACGCGGTCACGATCACCGACCAGGCGAGCGCCACCGCCGGGACGGTCAATTTCACGGGCAATATCTCCGGCACCGCCAACGGGCTGGCCGACACCGTCAGTTCGACGTACAGCAACCTCGCCCTGAGTTCGACGACGCTCACGCTGGGCGCCAACACCTACTACTTCGGGATCGGACCGAGCGATGCGCTCGTCACGTCGACGGAGGGTGTTTTTCGCCTCCTCGTCAGCAACCAGCCGATCCCGGGAGGACCGGCCGGTGTGCCCCTTCCGCCCGCGGCCTGGACGGGTCTCCTCGGAGCGGCGATCGTCGGGGTGCAAACGCTGCGCGCCCGCCGCCGGGCAACGGCCTGATACGTCTGCCGGGCGATTCGAACGGCTCCGACGACGCCTCATCCCCCGCCGGGTAAAACGACAACTCCCACGGTTAATGACCGTGGGAGTTTGCTTTCACATCACTCGTAGTCCGCTCAACCGAACGGGGTCGCGCTCTTGAGCAGGTACTCGCGCCACTTCTCCTGGTCGTAGCGGAAATCCCGCCCGGTCAGCAGGCGGAGGCTCTGCCGCGCCTGCCAGGCGACCTCGAAGTCTTTGTCGTTCAGGACCGCGACCAGGCGCGTAGCGACGTCCTTGTCCGGATAGTTCCGCAGCGCGTCGGCGCACGCGAGGCGCACGTCGCGAGATTCGGTCACCGCCTCGGGCCGGCCGTCCGCGCCGCGGATGTCGTATTGCGCCGGCAGGTGCCTCGACAGCACCGCGACCGCCGTCGGATCGGGGATGTTCGCCAAGGCCTTGGCGGCCTCCAGGCGGATGACCGCGTTCTGGTCATCCAAGCCCTTGATCGCGATCGGCACCACGCGTCGGTCACGCGACCGGTTGAGCGCCCGGATGCCCGCGGCCCGCACCAGCCCGTCCGGGTCGCCCTGCGCGACCTGCCAGTACCGATTGGTGTACGGCTCACCGCGGGCGAACTCGTAGTCGGCGACCAGTTTGAGCACGCCGGTGCGGCGGTTGTCGGCCGACTGGTCGTCCTCCATCAAGCGCGCGTACCGCGCCGGCGTCTGGCCGCCGAACATCTGGTCGTAAAGGCGTTTGGGGAACGTCCAGAAGACGAACTCGAAAAAGCCGCCCGTCTGCTCGATCACGTTCCCGCTCGACTTGGCGGCGGCCCGGCCCGGGAGGCCCTCGCCCGCCAGTCGCGCGGCGTTCTCCTGCTTGAGCGCGCCCCACTGCGCCGCGCTGAGCACTTCGGGCTCGGCGGGCTGCTTTTCGCGAAACGGGTTGAGCTTCTCCCACCCGCTGCACCCGCCGGCGAAGGCGAGCACCGTCGCCAGCGTGCCGGCGAACCCGATTCGAGCGATCCTGCTGCTGCTGCTGCTGCCAATCATTCCGTGGTTCCTTCCAGTTCCGGGTCGA
>DATHXE010000451.1:0-8027 GCA_035459845.1 Tepidisphaeraceae bacterium
GCCCTGGGCAAGACGCTCTCCGAAGCCCAGAAGGAACGCGCCACCCAACTCATCTACGAGGCCTCCGAGGCCACCGAACAAGCCGCCCGCGCCGCCACCGACCTCCAGGAGCGCCAGGCCAGTGCCACCGCGTCCGCCCGCGCCGAGGTCCACGTCGCCGACGTCCTATATCCCGGCGTCGTGATCCTGCTCCCCGGCTACCAGGTCCAGATCGCCACACCGTTCCAAGGCCCGCTCATCGTCTGCCTCCGCGGCGGCACAGGTGGCCCGCCCGAAGTCTGCGTGGTCGAACCCGGCGGGGGCGGCCTGCAGGTCCTGTCCGCCGAGTCGCGACCCGAAGACCCGACCTCCACAACTAGCGCCCGCCGCGCCGCTTAGGACTCGAGTCGCGGGCCGCACATCGCGGCCAAAAACCGCACCGCAAACCCTTAGAAAAACTCCGCCCGAGCCCTCTTCTTGGGGTATATTCCGATCCGGATGCAGGGGGCCAAGCCGATTCCTCGGAGGTGCCGGACCGTGAAAGTGGGTTATCTGATGACCGTCTTCCCCAACCAGGCGCACCTGTGGTACTGGCGGGAGATCCAATGCATGCGGCAATGGGGCGTGCCGCTGCAGTCGTACGCCACCCGTCCGCCACCCCCCGCCGACCGCGCCAAGCACGCCTGGGCCGAAGGCGCCGCCGCCGAAACGACCTACCTCTGGCCGATGGGAATTTTTTCGATCCTGGGCTACCTGCTGGTCAACTTCCTTAGCGCTCCCATCGGCTTCATTCGATGCCTCTGGCTCGGCCTGACGATCGACGTCGACAAGACACAACGCCCCCGCTGGAAACACACGCTGCCGCTGGTCCTGCTCGCTTGCAAGATGGCGAGCCTGACCCGCCGCGACGGGATCACCCACATCCACACCCACACCGCCGCCAAGGGCGCGATCATCTGCATGATGGTCCACCGCCTGACCGGCACGAAGTGGAGCATGGTCGTCAACGCCCACATCGACTGGTGGGGCGGCGCGATGATCCAGAAGTTCAAGGAGGCCGGCCACACCTTCTTCGTCACCCAGTGGATGGTCGACGAGATGGTCCGCGATTACCCGATGATCCCGCGCGACAAGTACTCGCTCGGCCGCGTCGGCGTCGACTGCAAAAAGTGGCAGCGCAGCGCCACCCCCAAGTCCGAGAACGCCGTCCCGCAGGTCATCGCCGTCGGGCGGCTGGTCTCCAGCAAGGGCCACCACCTGGTCACCAAGGCCATGCGAATCCTCAAGGACCGCGGCCTGAAGGCCCATTTCAAGATCGGCGGCGAAGGCCCCGAGCGCCCGCGCCTCGAAGCGCTCATCAAAGAGCTCGACGTCGCCGACTGCGTCGAGTTGCTCGGCAATCTCTCCGAAGAGCGCTACCTCGCCGAGATGGACAAGGCGGACATCTTCATCCTCGCCAGTAACGAAGAGCCGATGGGCGTCGTGTACATGGAGGCCCAGGCCATGGAGGTGCCGACGATCGGAACCAACCGCGGCGGCCCGCTCGAGCTGATCAAGGACGGCGTGACCGGCATGCTCATCCCGCCCCAAAACCCCGAGGCGATCGCCGACGCGCTGGCGAAGCTGATCGCCGACCCCGATCTCCGCCACCGCATGGGCAAGGCCGGCCGGCAGAACGCCCTGGAGAACTTCGACAGCCGGATCTGGGCGGCGCGGGTGTACAAGCACATCGTGGGACACGAGCCGCCTTCGGAAGTTGACGCGACTGAGCCCGTTGAGACGGTGCCGGTGCAGCGCGTGCCGGTGGGGGTCTGATTTGATCTCGCTGCGCGAGACCCGCCCGCTGAAGCGGGCTCGCCTTGGGTGGGGTGACCGGGGTACGACGACTGTGCGCCCGGCGCGACGGAGCTTGTTTTTATGTCTACGACGATGACGCTCGAACCCCAGACCCATTCGCGCGACGCCCGGCCCGCACGGGCCCCCGCGCCGCCAGCGACGCTCACGTGGTCGCTGGTCGTCTGCACGTACCGCCGCGAGCAGGTGCTCCCGCGGTGCGTGCGGTGTGCCCTCACCTCGACGCGCCCGCCCAAACAGGTGATCGTCGTCGACGCCAGCCCCGACTGGGACGTCACCCGCGCCAAGATCCTCGGCGAGTTCGAGGCCGCCCACCCGACCGTCGAATTCCTTTACCACAAGGCCCGCCGCGCCTCGCTCACCGCCCAGCGCAACCAGGCCCTCGAGCTGACGACCGCCGACGTCGCGTTCATGCTGGATGACGACTCGCTGATCTTCCCCGACACCGCCGAGAAGATCATGGCCGTCTACGACGCCGACACCGCCGGCGAGATCGTTGCCCTCACCCCCCTGTTCGTCGCCGAGGTGCCGGATGCGCACCTGGGCGTCACCAGCAAGGGCCACCCCACCGCCGGCAGCACGCCCAAGAACGAGTGGGGCGGCGGGAACCCGCTCCGCCGCATCGCCCGAACGCTGCTGTGGTCCGACACGCAGCTCATGCCCTACGACGGCGACGGCACCGCCCGCCCCGTCCCGCCCGCGCTCAAGGCCACGTTCGAGCTCTGGCCCGCGAAGTTCAGCACCGGCTCGGCCACCTTCCGCACCGCCGCCGTCCGCAACGCCCGCTTCGAAGAGCTCCTCGAGCGCTACGCCGCCGCCGAAGACTGGGACATCTCCGAGCGCATCCGCCACAAGGGCCTGATCGCCTACGTCCCCGCCGCCCGCCAGTGTCACCTCGAAGCCCCCGGCGGGCGCCTCTCCCGCCGCACCGTCGCGACGCTTAAGTTCTGCAACTTCATGGCCCTGCACGTCCTGCACAGCACCGACGTCCGCCGCAGTCGCCGGCTTCACAAGCAGTTCGTCATCCGTCGACTGATCGCCGACGTGCTGGCCGACCTCGCCAAGCTCCGATTCGACTTCGGCCGCACCCGCGGGACGCTCCGGGCCGCCAAGCTCCTGCCCGTCATCTTCGGCAAGACTCCCGCCGAGCTCCGCGCCTGGTACCCGCAATTCCAGCGCGACATCATCGCGACCGACACCGGGGAGCAGAAGCGATAGATCGAGTAGCCAGTAGCCAGCAGACAACAATGGTCGCGAACGTGGTAATGAGCACTGATCCGGACATCGACGAGTTGTCGCTCGCGCGCGGCGCGCACCCCGCGCCGCACTGGGGCGACCGCGCCCGCGGCCGAAAGCTCCGCACGCTCCTGATCGCCGAGATGTGCAACCCGGACATGATCAGCGTGCCGCTCGAGGGCTTCAGCCACTCCGACCGCCTCCGCCAGCTCACCGACGGCCACGTCGTCACCCACACGCGCAACGCCGAGTCTCTCGAAAAGGTCGGCTGGCGCCAGGGCCCGCGCGCCGACTTCTCCACCATCGACTCCGAGCGCGTCGCCCGCCTCACGTGGGACCTCGCCGAGCTGATCGTCGGCCGCGGCACCGGGTGGACGCTCAAGAGCGCGATGTACGTTCCCACCTACTACTACTTCGAACACCTCATCTGGAAGCAGTTCGGCCCCCGCATCAAGGCCGGCGAGTTCGACCTCGTCCACCGCGTCACCCCGCTCAGCCCCACCTGCCCGAGCAAGCTCGCCACCTGGTGCAAGCAGGCCGGCGTCCCGTTCGTCATGGGTCCGCTCAACGGCGGCGTCCCCTGGCCCAAACAATTCGACGCCGCCCGCCGAAAAGAGAAGGAGTGGCTCTCCTACGTCCGCGGCGCCTACCGCCTGCTCCCCGGCCACCGCTCCACCCTCCGCGACTCCGCCGCCGTGATGATCGGCTCGCGCGACACCTTCAAACAGGTCCCCCGCCAGTATCACGAGCGCTGCTTCTACGTCCCCGAAAACGCGATCGATCCCGCGCGCTTCTACAAGCGCCGCCAGCACACCGCGGCGCGCCCGATCAAGGTCGTCTTCCTCGGCCGCCTCGTCCCCTATAAGGGCGCGGATATGCTGATCGAGGCAGTCGCCCCCCTCGCCAAGGCCGGCGCCCTCACGCTCGACATCCTCGGCGACGGCCCCATGATGGCCGAGCTCAAAGCGCTCGTCGAAAAGCTCGGCGTCGCCGACGCCGTCCGCCTCCCCGGCTGGGTCAAACACGACCAGGTCCAGGAGCGCCTCGCCCAGTCCGACGTCTTCGCCTTCCCCTCCGTCCGAGAGTTCGGTGGCGCCGTCGCATTGGAAGCCATGGCCGTCGGCTGCGTCCCCGTCGTCCTCGACTACGGCGGCCCCGCCGAGCTGGTCACGCCACAAACCGGCCTGCTCGTCCCCATGGGCACCCGCGCCCAGGTGATCGAGCGGTTCCGCGCCGTCTTATCGGACCTCGCCGCCAACCCCGCCCACATCGAGGCCAAGAGCCGCGCCGCCTACCGCCGCGCCCACGAGCAGTTTACGTGGGACGCCAAGGCCAGGCGCTGCCTCGACATCTACGAGTGGGTGCTCGACAAGTCGCGCCCCAAACCGCAATACGCGATGCCGGAACCGGACCTCGCGTAATGCGCTAGCACGGCGCCCCTCACCTACGACAACTTTTCGCGGCCCTCCCCCAAGCCGCCCGCGGGGCATCGGCTATATTGTGGTGTCGCGATCACCGGGCTGTGCCCGAGATATCGGACCCACTCCCGTGACCCCAACCGCCCTCCCAACGCCCGCAGACCCCGCCGACGTCGTCGTCACCGACCCCGACGGCTCCGCGCCGGTCGAACTCGCCGACGCCACGCCGGCGGCCGTCGTCGCGGAGCAGGCCGCACCGGTCCTCAACTACGCCGTGCCCGACGCCGTCGGCCCCCTCGGCGGCAATGCCCGTCCCGGCGACTACGTCGCCCTCGCCCGCCTCCAGGCCAACGACCAGACCCTCCGCCAGAAGGCCTACCGCAGTTCCCTCTTCACGCTCGTCGCCTTCGGCTTCGGGCAGATGGTCCGCTTCGGCTCCGCCCCGCTCGTCGCCTACCTCCTGGTCAAGCCCGAGTACCTCGGCGTCGTCGCGCTCGTCGGCGTCTTTACCACGCTCCTCGAGGCCGTCTCCGACGTCGGCACCGAGCACGCGATCATGCAGCACAAGCGCGGCGACGAGCCCGTCTTCCTCAATACCGCCTTCACCCTCCACGCCGTCCGCGGCGTCGTCCTCTGGCTCGTCGCCTGCGCCCTCGCGTACCCCATCTACCTCCTCTACCGCGGCCAGGCCGAGGCCGACTACCTCCTCTGGATGCTCCCCGTCCTGGGCATCTCCCTCCTGATCCGCGGGTTCAACTCGACCAGCACGTCCACGCTCAACCGCCACCTGATGGTCGGGCGCCTGACCGCCCTCAACCTCGCCCACCTGCTCGTCTCGACGGGCATCACCGTCCTTGTCGCCTGGGTCTGGCGCACCCCCTGGTCCATGGTCCTCGGCGGGCTCGCCGCCAACGTCATGTACATGGTCGCCACCCACCTGATCCTGCGCGGGTACCGCAACCGGTTCTGCTGGGACGCCGGCGCGCGCCGCGAGCTCATGCGCTTCGGCAAGTGGATCCTGGTCAGCACGCTCACGACCTACCTCGCCTACAACATCGACCGCCCGCTCCTGGGCAAGCTGACCGACCTCCGCTGGCTCGGCCTGTACGGCATCGCGATGACGCTCGTCTTCATCCCGCGCGAGATCATCGGGCGGCTGATGATGGTCACGCTGTTCCCCGCCCTCTCGCGCACCGCCGAGAGCCGCCGCCACGACCTCCCCGCCGTCGTCCGCAAGGCCCGCGGCGTCACGCTCACGGCGTCGCTCGTGCTGACGCTGGGCGTCGTGTTGGCGGGGCCGCTGTTCATCACGATGTTCTACAAGCCCGAGTTCCACGTCGCCGGGTGGCTCACCCAGCTCGCCGCGATCGGCGCGTGGTTCATCCTGCTCACGGCGACGGCCGACCGCGCCCTGCTCGCCGTCGGCAAGAGCCGCGCCCTGGCCGCCAGCAACGTCGTCAACCTCGTCGTCTCCGTCGTCGGGTGTCTGGTCGGCCTGTACGTCGAGGAGCACGTGTTCGGCCACGCCGACGGCGTCGCCGGGTTCATGCTCGGCCTGGCCGTCGGCAAGCTCGCCGGCCACGCCATGATCCAGATCGAGATGGCCCGCGAGGGCATGTCCATCTTCCGCCAGGACGTGCTCTACTCCGCCCTCCTGCTCGCGCTGTCGCTCGCCGGCATCTGGGCCCCGCGCTGGGTCACCCACTGGTGGCGGCCCGGGCACGAATTCCAGAACCAGATGGTCGCGGCGATCGCGGTGTGCGCCGTCGTCGGCGCCTGGGCGGGCCTGCGGGTCCGCAAGGCGATCAGGTAAGATCCGAAGTCGGTCGGCCGGGTCCGACCGCGCGTGTCGTCAGGAGATTCGCCCCCATGATGGGAGCCCCAAATTTCCTCTGCCTCGCCATGCTCTGGGTATGGCCGGCGATCGCCGCGGCGCTGTTCGCGTCGCTCCCGCCGCGCCGCGCGCTCGCCGTCGGGTTCGTCATCGGGTGGCTCTTCCTCCCGATGCTCAGCCTCCCCATGCCGTTCGTGAAGTACGACAAGCACGCCGCCACTAGCCTCGGGGCCATCCTCGGCGTGATCATGTTCGACCCCAAGCGCCTCACCGCCTTCAAGCCCGGCCTGATCGACCTCCCCATGATCGTCTGGTGCGTCGTCCCGTTCAGCGCCACCATGTCCAACACCGGCTCCGCCGGCCTCACCCCCTACACCGGGCTCTCCGCCGCCGCCACCGAGATCATCAAGTGGGGCGTCCCCTACTACCTCGGCCGCGTCTATTACGGCGACCCCATCGGCCTCCGCGGGCTCGCCGTCTGGACCCTGATCGCCGGCGTCCTCTACATCCCCTTCTGCTTCCTCGAGATCGCGATCAGCCCCCAGCTCCACTTCATGGTCTACGGGTTCTACCAGCACGAGTTTACCCAGGTCATCCGCATGGGCGGGTACAGGCCGATGGTCTTCCTGCAGCACGGCATCGCCGTCGGAAACATGATGGCCGGCGCCACCCTCGTCGGGTTCTGGCTCTGGTGGACCGGCAGCCTCAAAACCCTGTTCAACATGCCCGCGTGGGTGTCGGTCATGGCGGTGCTGGGCACGACGCTCGCCGTCAAGTCGACCGGCGCGCTCCTCCTGACCTTCGTCGGGATCGGCGCCCTGTTCGCCACGAAGATGTTCAAGAACCAGCTCGTCCTGATCGTCCTCTGCGTCGGGCCGTTCCTGTACATGGGCGCGCGCTCCGTCGGCGGGTGGGACGGCGAAAACCTCGTCGGCGTCATCGCGTCCGCGTTCGGCGAGGACCGCTCCCTCTCCCTCAAGTGCCGGTTCGACAACGAGAACATCCTGCTCGCCAAGGCCATGCAGAAGCCGCTCTTCGGTTGGGGCCCGAACGGCAACAATCTCGTGCTCCTCGAGGACGGCGTGACGATCTCCTCGATCCCCGACGGCCAGTGGGTCATCGCGATCGGGGCGTGCGGGATCGTCGGGCTGATCGCCCTGTTCACCGCGCTCAGCGGGCCGACCCTGGCGGTCATGCGCCGGGTCAAGGCGACCGAGTGGGCCACCCCGCTCGCCGCCGGCGTCGCCGCGTTCGCCGTCCTGCTCCCGATCCACGCCATCGACATGACGCAGAACGCGATGGCCAACCCGCTGTTCCTGCTCGGCCTGGGCGGCCTCGCCGGGTACGCCGGCGCCCCCGCCGCCACCGCCATTACCGGCCGCCAGTCCCAGCGCCAGGGCTACCCCGTCATGCTCAACCGCCAGGGCGTCGCCTGACCCCCTCGCCGGAGTTTGACCGCTAATGGCCGCCGGCGAAAGCCTGCGGTCGCGCGGAACTCGACGCCCCGTGACTCTCGCCATACCGCTACCCTGAGAACCCGCTATGGGCCATCCCAAGCTAGCCTCCCTCGCGCTCCCCTTCGCACGCTGGGAACTCCCCGGGTGGGGCAAGCTCCTCCGCGCCGCCGGCGTCTACGACAACGACCGCTGGCACGACGCCCCCCACCGCGCCGTCCGCGGAAAGTTCCACGGCTACCGCATGCGCCT
>DATHXE010000452.1:0-14649 GCA_035459845.1 Tepidisphaeraceae bacterium
GGGTACGGTGGCGGTGGCGGCGGCGGCCGGCCCCGCTGGTAATCCCGCACTGTCACGCAATTCTTAAGATCGCAACGGAGGGGCGCCGGTTTTCGCCGGCGCCCCTCTTTCATGCGCCCGTCCGCTTCACCAAACCGCCCCGTACGGGTATACCCCACACCCCGAAACCTAACCGCGGAGACCGCCATGACCCGACCGACGCGCCGCCTCGTCCTGTCCGCACTCGCCCTCGTCGCGCTCGTCGTCCCGTCCGGCGCGGTCGCGCAGCCCGCCGCGACCCAGTCGTACGACGTCGTGATCGTCGGCGGCACGCCCGGCGGCGTCATGACCGCGATCGGCGCCGCGCGCCTGGGCAAGACCGCCGTCCTCCTCGAGCGCACCGAGCACGTCGGCGGCCTCCCGTCCAACGGCCTGGGCGCGACCGACATCGCCACCCGCGGCGCGACCGGCGGCCTGTTCACCGAGTTCGTCGGCCGGATGAAGAAGCACTACGTCGACACGTATGGCCCGAACTCGCAGCAGGTCAAGGACTGCTCCGACGGGTACCACTTCGAGCCGAGCGTCGCCGAGCAGATCTTCGCCAGGATGCTCGCCGAGTACCCGAAGGTGACCGTCCTGAAGATGCGCCAGTTCGACGCCAAGGCCGAGAACGTGACGCTCGACGGGACGAAGGTGACCAGGATCCGCGTGACGAGCCGCGCCGACGGGAAGGTCGAAGAGTACGCGGGCAAGGTGTTCGTTGACGCGACGTACGAGGGCGACCTCGGGGCGGCCGCCGGCGCGCCGTTCCGGACGCGCCGCGAGGGCAAGGCCGAGTACAACGAGCCGCTGGCGGGCAAGGTGTACAAGGCGTGGCGCACGCAGCCCGACGAGCTGGGCGAGGGGTCGACCGGCGAGGGGGACGACACGATCCAGGCGTTCAACTTCCGCATCTGCCTGACGACCCGCGCCGACAACATGGTGAAGGTCGAAAAGCCCGCCAACTATAACCGTGACGAGTTCGCGTCGATCGTCGAGGACGTGAAGCTCGACCGGTGGGCGACCAAGACCGGCAAGGCCGGTGGCGAGATGGAGACGCCCAACGGGATCGGGCGGGTCGTGAACATGGTCAAGCTGCCCAACGGCAAGACCGACGCGAACAACCAGCACGCGGCGTTCGTGTCGACGGACCTGCCGGAAGAGAACTACAGCTGGCCGACGGCCGACTGGGCGTGGCGGGACCAGTTCGCCAGGCGGCTGCGCGAGTACAACCTCGGGCTGATCTGGTTCGTGCAGAACGACCCGGAGCTGCCGGCCGAGTTCCGCGCCAACTGCGCCAAGTGGGGCCTGGCCAAGGACGAGTACACGGACAACGGCAACTTCCCCCGGCAGGTGTACGTGCGCGAGGGCCGGCGGATCGAGGGCGAGTACCTGTTCACCGCCCACGACGCGCTGCCGAAGGTCAAGGGCGGGCGCACGCCGATCCACACCAACAGCATCACGGCCAGCCACTACGCGCTCGACTCACACGCGCACCACAAGCGCGAGCCCGGCCGGGTGCACCTCGACGGCTTTCTGAGCCACCCGACCAGCGTGTACACGGTCCCCTACGGCGTGATGGTGCCGAAGAAGATCGACAACCTGCTCACGCCCGTCCCCGTCAGCGGCACGCACATCGGCTTCAGCACCCTGCGCATGGAACCCTGCTGGATGGCCCTGGGCCAGGCCGCCGGCGTGGCGGCGGCGGTGTCGATCGACAACAACACGACGCCCCGCGCGGCGGACGTGAAGAAGATCCAGGCCGAACTGCTCAAGCAGGGCGCGATCCTCATGCACTTCACGGACGCCAAGCCCGACCACAAGCACTACGCCGCGTTGCAGAAGGCCGCGATGGCGGGTTTGATCGGCGAGGGCGGGTACGCGTCGGGGATCGACAAGCCGGTGACCAAGGGCGAGCCGGAGAAGTGGGCGGAGAAGCTCGGCCTCAAGGGCGAGGTGAAGTACGAGGCGGGCAAGACGACGCGCGGGGAGTTGTTCGAGGTGTTGTTCGGGGGGAAGTGAGGAACGGTTGTGATAGCTGCAGGTCAACGACCTGCTGACGCGTTGGTTCAAGAATGCGACTTGGAGAATCGGACGCGTCGGCAACGCGTTGCGTTGCAGCTGACTGTCCTCCTCGCATTGTCGGTGACCCCGATGCACTCGATCGTCCTCCTCATGCGACTCCGCCCCGCCCTAACGGCGCGGTACCTGCGTCGGGCCGCCGGTCGCGCGTTCCTCGCCGAGTTCGGCGAAAACGCGGAGTCGGAGTACTTCGTGACCGAGCAGGGGGCCGGGTTCGCGGTGCGGGTGGGCGATCACTTCATGGGCGTGTCGAGCGGCGCGCGGTACTTCGAGGGCGAGGACGCGCACGAGCAGGTGGTGGGCGACGAGCGGGCGGCGGACGCCGTGCGGGAGCACCGCGGGTGGGTGGGCGTGGACTACTTCGGCGGGCCGGGCGGGCCGCTGCGCGAGGCGGGGGCGTACCGGCCGGCGTACCGGACGATGGCGCGGCTGGCGCGGCAACTGGCGACGCGCGGCGAGTGCCTGGCGGTGATCGCGACTGCGTCCGGCGCGATGCGCGTGTACGACCGGAGCGCGATCGAGTTGCTGGAATCGAAGGACCCGGCGGCCGATCTCGAAGTGACGCCGCCCGTCGTGCTGCCCGCGGACGACCCGCGGATGGTGGCGGCGATCGCGCGCGCGCGGGCAGGGCTGAGCGAGTTCGTGGAAGCGTGGGACGCGCGCGGGCGGCGGCAGGAGTTCAGCGCCAAGGCGTCGTTCCGCGACGGTGGGGAAAAGGGCGGGCGGGTCGAGAACATGTGGGTGTCGGTGACCGCGATCGAGGGGGAGTTTTTGCTGGGCGTCTTGAAGAACGACCCGCAATTCGTGGGGAACGTGCGGCAGGGGCAGCGCGTCCGGCTGCGGTTGGCGGACGTGATGGACTGGGAGTACGTTGACGGGCAGGGCGTGACGCGGGGCGGGTTCACGGACGCGGTGATCCGCGAGGTGATGGGGCGGGGGGAGTAGGCATCCCGCGCGCGCGATCTCCGTTTAGCCGTGACCCGTAGGGTGAGCTTCGAGCGAGCCCGGAGGGGAGCGCGTGGCGTACGGTCCCGACGCCTTGTGGTTCTCCGCACATCGAGCGCCGCTGGGGCATGCCCACGCCCCGCGATGCGCTCTGGCGCGAATTGAACGAGTCGGCGCGGTGCGAGGGCATGGCACCCAACGCGTCCGGCGGGGGAGGCGACGGGGTAACAATCACGACGCGGCGGCGTAGAAGGGGCGGGGTTTGACCAGGAGCACGGCGATGCGAGGACTGACGGTGGACGGGCGGCGGGCGTGGGTGGCGGTCTTGGCGCTCTTCCTCGGGTTCGCGGCGCACGCGCGCGTCACCGCCGCCGAGCCGGACGGGCGGCTCACCGCCGACGAGATTAGGCAGTGGGGCTGGGATCAGGAGATCGTTCGGCCGGACGGGCTGAAGATTTCGTGGGCGATGAAAGCGCCGCTGGCGGTGAACGCGGGGTGGTTGACGCCGGGGAAGTTTCCGGAGCACGCGGTGAGCTTGCGGACGCCGAAGGAGATCGCGGAGGTGTACGCGGCGTCGCTCAAGGCGGGGTCGAAGGAGCCGGCGTTCGTCACGTACCCCAGGCCGGCGGACGTGTCGCTGCGCATCGTCGGGACGGGGCACAGCTTCATGATGCCGGGGTACGGGACGCTGCCGAGTATCGCGTCGGCGGCGGGCCTCAAGGAGCAGCGGCTGTACGTGCACGGCGGGGGCGGCGTGACCGGGAGCGCGCGCTACAAGTGGGAAGAGGAAAACGGCATCTTCCAGTTCGACAAAAAGCCCAAGCCCAAGTTGCTCGCGTCGATCGCCAACGGGCAGTGGGACGTGATGATGTGGGGGCCGTTCTTCCAGGACCGGCCGGCGTACTACGAGTGCTGGATCGACTTCTGCCTGAAGTACAACCCGCAGATGAAGTTCTACCTGGTCGACGTGTGGCCGGGCATCGCGGGGCTGAGCAAGGCGCCGGCCACGGAGGCGGAGTTGTCGGACGAGGCGCTGGGGCAGTGGTTCGGCATTCCGAAGGAGACGTTCAGCCGGATTGTCGCGGCCCTGGAGAAGAAGTACCCGGGCAAGGTGTTCCTGGTGCCGATGAACGACGCGATGCACCTGGCCGCCAAGCGGCAGCGCGAGGGGAAACTGCCGGGGATCGAGGGCGTTCACAAGCTGATCGGGAAGAAGGAGCGGTCGCTGTTCGTCGACCCGATCGGGCACCTAGGGCCGGCGTTCAACCTGCTCGAGGGGTACGTGTTCTACGCGACGCTGTACGGCAAGTCGCCGGAGCAGATCCCGGGGACGCTGGCGAAGGAGGGGCAGTTTCCTTCGAAGGAGTTGGACCTGGCGTTTCGGCAGATCGCGTGGGAGGCGGTGTCGGGGAACGCGCCGAGCGGGGTGAAGGAGAAGTGAGCCGGTCGGGCGCTTGCGGGGGCGGTGGCGCGGTTTATCCGGAGTGTGACGCGCGCAATTCGATTGCACCGTGATGTGGCTCGCGGAGCGCGGGCCCGGGGCGTCTCGCGCGGGTTGAATCCGGGCGGGCGCGGGGTATTTTGAACCGGGCGTATTTCGCCGGCGTATCGCAGGGGGCCTCGGGTCTGACGTCGGGCGCGACTGCGCACACCTTCCGGAGAGGCCATTGCAGATGAAGTTCAGGACGTTCTCTCGCGCGGCCGTCGCCGCCGCGTTCGCCGTGTGTGCCCCGCTGAGCGCCCGCGCCGCGATCGTCGCCGACTTTACTGACGGGAACGGCTCGACGCTGCCGGACCAGTGGACCGGTTCGGTCGGGAGCGGGTGGCAGACGGCGTGGTCGTCGGCGGGGACGACGACGGGCACGGGGGTGGTCAACACGAGTCCGCTCGGCGGGGGCGGGAACTACCTCCAGGTGGTCGACAACACGACGACCACGCCGGCCTATATCCGGCGGCAGTACGCGACGTCGGGCGACGTCGACATCGCGCAGCCGTACCGGGTCTCGCTCCGCTACCGGTTCGACGGGACGATGGCGGAGTTCACGGACTTCAACGACCGGCTTGCGATTTTCGGCGACACGGGCGCCGTCACGTCGAGCGCGACGTCGAACACGTGGCTGCTGGGCGTGGCCGGAGGCAACACGGGAGCGGGCGCGGGACAGAGCGTGTTCGCCGGTCGGTGGTACATGTTCGACAACAACGGTTCGAACGCGTTCGCCACGTCGAACATGGTGGACACCGGGCTGACGCTGGTCGGCGGGAGGGAGTACGCGATCACGGTCGACGTGGACCCCACGACGGGCACGTACGACGCGACGATCGACGACGGAGTGAACCCGGCGTTCACGGCCAATGATTTGACGTTCCGGCGCGGGGCCGGGGCGTCGGCGGCATCGTGGTTCCACGTCTCGGGGAACGCGACGGCGGCGACGGACAACTCGGCGTTCTCGCTCGACGGCGTGGTGATCTCGGCGGTGCCCGAGCCGTCGACTGCGGCGCTGCTGGTCATCGGGGCGGGGTTGCTGGGGCGGCGCGGGCGGCGGCGGTAAGGTCCGGATTCGGTACCGCCCACGCCGAGTCCTGTGGAGTCGGATCGCGGGCGCAGTCGCGGTCTTCCCGAGTGCGCGCAATCGCGATTTACGCGGGGTCGAACCCGCTGCCGCCACCCGGGCGGCAGCGGAGGATGCGCTTGAGCGCGCGCCACGCGCCGCGAAACGGGCCGTGCTTTCGGATCGCGTCGATCGCGTACTGCGAACAGGTCGGGTGAAAGCGGCAGTGCCCGCCCATGAACCGGCCGAGGGTGGCGCGGTAGAGGTGGACGAGGAAGATGAGGACGTAGGACACGAGGGTTGAGGATAGAAGATGGAGGATGGAGATGCCCGCGTGCGCTATCCTCCATCCTCCACCTTCGTGTTTTTCTTCACCCACTCCTTATGTAACGCGACCATCAGGTGTGACAGGATCCGCTGGTAATCCGCCAGGAGGAGAACGTCGTGGGGGCGGACGTTGATGACGACGTCGTACCCGGCGGGCCAGTCATGCTGGAGCATGCGGAATGCCTCGCGGAGGAGGCGCTTGACGCGGTTGCGCTTGGGGGCGATGCCGACCTTTCGGCCGACGGACAGGCCGAGGCGCGGGTGGGGCAGGGCGTTGGGGAGGGCGAAGATGGTCAACGGGCCGCGGCTCTGGCGGGTCTTGGCCTCGTAGACGGCCTGGAACTGGCGCGCATGGGTCAGCCGGTGGCGACGGGCGAACGGGTAGGGGCGCGCGGCGGGCATGGTGTTGGGGGGGACGCGTGTAGAACGAAAAACGAAAAGACGTAAAGCGGCGGCGCGACTCGTCGGCCTTTACGTCTTTTCGTCTTTTCGTTTTATGCCACGTTTCCGGCACGGGTCGTCTGACGGCCGGCCGGCTCGGACGGGCTCAGTGGATGCCCTTCGCCGCGAGCCACCGCTCCGCGTCCAGCGCCGCCTTGCAGCCCATGCCCGCCGCCGTGATGGCCTGCCGGTACGTGGCGTCGGCGACGTCGCCGGCGGCGAACACGCCGTCGACGTTGGTCGTCGTGCGGAACGGGTCGGCCAGTTTCACGTAGCCCTTGTCGTCGGTCTCGATCTGGCCGCGGAGGAACTTCGTGTTGGGCGTGTGGCCGATGGCGACGAACATGCCGGCCGCCTCGATCGTGCGCGTGTCATTGGTCTTGAGGTTCTTCACGCGGACGGCGGTCAGCGACGGGCCGTTGGCGGTCGTCGTGCCCAGGACCTCTTCGACGGCCGAGTCCCAGACGGGCTCGATCTTCGGGTTGGCCAGGGTGCGGTCGGCCATGACGGGGCTGGCGCGCAGGGCGTTTCGGCGGTGCACCAGGTAAACCTTGGTGGCGAACTTGGTGAGGTAGGTGGCCTCTTCGCACGCGGTGTCGCCGCCGCCGACGACGACGAGCGGGACGTTGCGGAAGCGGGGCAGGCCGCCGTCGCACACCGCGCACGCCGAGACGCCGAAGTTCTTGTACTGGCTTTCGGATTCGAGCCCGAGGTAGTTGGCGGACGCGCCGGTCGCGATGATGACGGAGTGCGCCTGGAAGGACTTGCCGGTGGAGTCCTTGAGGTTGAACGGGCGGGTCGACAGGTCGAGGTCGCGGATGTCTTCCGTGACGATGCGGGCGCCGTAGCGCTCGGCCTGCTCGCGGCACTTCATCATGAGCTCGGGCCCGGTCACGCCGTGCGGGAACCCGGGGAAGTTCTCGACCTCGGTGGTGAGGTTGAGCTGGCCGAGCGGGAGAGTGCCGGCGAGGCGGTTCTCCTCGGAAATCGCGCCCTCGTAGACGAGGGGCTGGAGGTTGGCGCGGGCGGCGTAGATGGCGGCGGTCCAGCCGGCGGGGCCGGAGCCGATGATGACGAGCTTTTCGACGCGGGGGTGGTCAGTCATTGCGGTATTGTGGGTTCCGGACGGTCAGGGGAGGCGGCTCACCCGATTGTAGGGCTGTGGGCCGTGGGAGAGGAAGGGTATGGGCGCGCGGCGGGTGGGGCAAGGGGGTGCGGGGGAGGGAAAAGCACCCGGAGTTGCCGGGCGCCGGACCGGTCGGGTGCCATGCCCTCGCACCGCGCCGAACGGGTGGGTTCGCGTAAGGGCGCGGTCGCGGGGCGTGGGCATGCCCCAGCGGCTCTCGTTCTTAGATCGAACGCTTCTGGGGCATGCCCACGCGAGCCGAAGACGTTGTACCGCGAACTACGCCGATCGGCGGCTCGCGAGGGCATGGCACCCATAATCGCCGCTGCAACCCCAATCCGTCCGGCGCGTCTATCGGGCAGGGGGGTATGATCGGCCGAAACGGAGTCGCCTATGCGTTACGCGGTGTGCTTGATGATCGTGCTCGGCGTCGCCGGGGTCGCGTCGGCGGACGACTGGGCGGCGCGCGTCGCGAAGGTCGGCGACGCGAAGGGGGAGGAACTCGCGGCGATGAAGCAGGAAATCGTCGCCGGCGGGATGGCGGCGCACGCGGCGCTCGGTGACGGGCCGGGCGCGACGCAGGACGTGCGGATCGAGCTGCGGCGAGAGATCCGCAAGGTGCGGGACGCGGCGGCCCGGAAGAAGGGGCTCATCGTGCACGAGTGGGGCGCGGTCGGATTCAATCAGGGCGTTGAGGGCGGGCGGCTGGACGTCGGCGACACGGCGTCGGACCTGCCGCCGTTCGTACAGCGGTGGTCGGAGCTGGCGCGGGAGCGGAACGGTGGGGAAAACGCGGGTGACGGGGGCGGCCTGCCCGGGGTGAAACTCGAGATCATCAAGAAGCCGATCATTTACTTTTACTCGGACCGGCCCGAGACGGTGACGGTCGACGTGGGTTGTCCGAACGGCCTGTTGACGACGTGGTGGCCAAAGGCGTTCGCGGTCGAGCCGAGCCCGACCAGGGAGGACGGCCCGAAGGACCTGACGGAGGCCCTCGCCAGGGGCGGTTCGCTCCTGCAGTGGCGGAACTTCGACCTCCAGCCGGCCGCCGCCGCGCAGGCGGACGGCCCCGCCGCGCCGGTCGAGCTGCCGCCGGTGCCGGAGAACGCCTGGTGGTGGCCGATCTGCCGGGACACGGATTCGACGCTCGTCAACGTGAACGGGACGCTCGAGAAGTTCCTGTTTTACCGGGGCGTCCTTGCCGGCGCGGAACCGGCGCTGAAGGTGGACGGGGGGGCGGGGCAGAAGTACGGCATGACCAACACGCTCAAGCGGGAGGCCGTGCGGCACGTGCTGGCGGTGCACGTGGCGGGCGGGAAGGCGCGGTACCGGTACTTCGCGTCGATCGCGCCCGGCGCGACGGTGCGGGTGGACATGGGCCCGGCGGGAACGGACTTGAAGTCGGCCGGGCTGGCAGAGCTTCGCGAGCGCCTGGCGGACCTCCTCGAAGCCGAAGGGCTGTTCCCCAAGGAGGCGGCGGGCATGTCGAAGATCTGGCAACAGCCGTGGTTCGACCAGAGCGGGCTGCGCGTGATTTTCTTCAGCCCGCCCGGCGCGACGGAGTCGCTCCTGCCGCTGCGGGTCGACCCCAAGCCGGCGCAGGTCGTGCGGACGCTGCTGGTCAGCGTCGAGTGCCTGAAGGACTCGAAGGAGAACGTGGTCGCGGAGCTGATCCGCCAGCTCGGCGACGGCGACTTCGGCGAGCGCGAGGCGGCGCAGCGCAAGCTGATCCAGCTCGGCCGGGCGAACGAGAAGGCGCTCAACGACGCACTGCGGAAGGCGGACGACGAGGAGGTCCGCGGCCGCATCGCGACCATCCTGCGGCGGATGACGGACGCGCCGGTCGAGGCGCCGAAGGTGGATGACGACGACGAAAAGTGACCGTCGCGGTCGACCCATCGCACAACCGACGGAGCAAGTTCGGTGGGCTTTCGAGGTCAACTGCGAACGACGCTCATCAGGCGCTTGACGCGCTCGGGATCCACGGGATTTCGCGGGTCGCCGTTTTCCTTGAACGCGGTGCCGATGATCAGCCCGTCGCAGTGGGGCAGGTAGAGGGGGATGGTCTGCTCGGTCGCGCCGCTGCCGACGTATACGGGCGCCGCGCCGGCGGCCGCCTTCACGCGGGCCAGGTGCCGGGCGTCGGTCGCCTTACCGGTGCCCAAGCCCGAGACGATCAGGGCGTCGGCGAGGCCGCGCTTGAGCACGTCGTCGACTTCGGACTCGATCGGCGTGGGCGCGAGCGGGGCCGAGTGCTTGACGTCGACGTCGGCGAAGATGCGCACAGCGGTGGCGCATAGCGCCGCCCGGTCACGGAGGAGGTCGTGGGCGATGCCCTGGATCAGGCCCTGGTCGGCGACGCGCGCGCCGCAGAGTACGTTGACGCGGATGTAGTTCGCGCCGACCGCCGCCGCGACCGCCAGGGCGCTTCGCCCGTCGTTCCGCAGGACGTTGACGCCGAGCGGGTGGTCGGGGAAGGCGGCGCGGATCGCGGCGGCGATCGCGGTCATCGCGGCGACGGTGTGGGCGGGGACGCGGACGGGGAAGAACGGGACGTCGCCGAAGTTCTCGACCATCAGCGCGCCGACCCCGCCGCCGACGAGGGCGTCGGCGTCGCGCAGGGCGGCGTCGCGGATTGCCGCGATCGTCGTGGACGCATCGAACCGCGGCGATCCGGGCAGCGGCGCGAGGTGGATCATGCCGATGACCTGCGTGGCGTGGGGCATGGCGGGCAGGGTACTCGGAATCGGCCCGGCTTGAAGCGGGCTCGGCACGGCGGCGAAAAGGGCTGAGGTGACACGCGTCGCGACGTCGTGTCGGGGTTGGCGGCCCAGCCCGCTCGTCCGCTTCACTCACTCCTGCGGAATGAGACGGATTTCGGGGCGAAACTGCGAGATTTCGGCGGTTCGTGCGAGACGTTACGCCCAGGCCGCCCCGTCTGGCCTCAGCTTTGCGAATCTCCGCTTGCGGCGGACCGCACTGTGCGCTCCGCCCCGAACCACGAACTCTTTCAGACAGGAGATGCGCTATGACCAGGAAACTGAACTGGCTGATGGCCGCGACGCTCGGCGTCGGCGGGATGGCGTTTATGGGGTGCGACCGTGACAACAAGACGACGGCGGACAAGGGTACCGCCGGCGACAGCAAGGTCGTCACCAACCCGGGCGACGCGGCGCGCACGGCCGGGTCACAGATCCCGGGCGACCAGATCGGTACGATCGACCTGAACTCGATCTACAACGCGGTGCACGAACCGGTGAAGCAGGCGTACAACGACGGCGACCTCGGCGACGTGGTCGACTACTTCACCAAGGCCGACAAGGACCGCATCGGCAAGATGCAGGACAGCGCCGAGCTCAAGGGCGCGGCCGACTCGTTCACCAAGGCCTGGAACGCCAAGTACAACGCCAAGTTCGACGTCGGCGACGACGTGCTGAAGAACTGGCTGCAGGTGCAGAAGTCGGGCGAGACCAAGGACGTCACGATGGCCAACGCCATGATCCCGGCGAGCCACGGGCTGCCGGCGGTGACGATCCCGCTCGTCAAGGACAACCTGAAGTGGCACGTCGACGTCCCGGACACGCTCAACGGGCAGATGGTCCACGACGCGGTCAAGAACTCGCTCAACAAGGTCGGCAGCATGTCGGGCGACTGGTCGAAGGACCAGCTCGACGCCAAGCGGCACGTCGTGCACGCGTTCTACGCGGAACTGTTCGGCGTGAAGTAGGCCGGCCCGCGGTCGGATGCTCGGTTGATGTGAACTGCGACGGGCGCGCCTTCGACGGCGCGCCCGTCGTTCATTTGCGAGGTGTTCCGAACGTGGGACCGGACGGCGGGGCACTCGGTCACTGAAGTAACACAAGCCTCATTGGGAGCGCTGTGCACTTCTATAAGTATTGGGGTCTGCACGCGTTTCCTTCGGACTTGTTCCGCATCATTCAACTTGTGGAGGGGGCGCGGATACTATCCGCGGTATGAGGTTTTGGTCCGTCGTCGGCATCGTCGTGTTCGGGGTGGTGGGGGCGGACGCCGCGCGCGCGGTCGAGCCGCCGGCGGGGACGACGTTTACCAAGTCGATCCGCCCGCTGTTGGTCAAGTACTGCTTCAATTGCCACGACGCCGCCGAGCCGCGCGGCGACCTCTCGCTGGAACCGTTCAAGGGTGAGGCGGTCGTCGAGCAGGACCCGAAGGTCTGGCGGACGGTGCTCAACCAGGTCGGCGAGCACGTGATGCCGCCCAAGGCCAAGCCCCAGCCGACGCCCGCCGAGCGCGAGCTGATCGTCGGCTGGCTCACGCACCGGCTGAACAACCTCGACCTGTCCAAGCTCCCGAAAGACCCCGGGCGCGTGACCGTGCGGCGGCTGAACCGCGCCGAGTACAACAACACGATCCGCGACCTGCTCGGCGTCAACACGCGCCCGGCCGACACGTTCCCGGCGGACGGCGGGGGGGGCGGGGGGTTCGACAACAACGGCGACACGCTGTTCGTCCCGCCCGTGCTGATGGAGATGTACCTCAAGGCGGCGGGCGAGGTGATCAAGGCGGCCCCGCTCGAGCGCGTCGTCACGATGGGCCCGCGCCCGCCGGGGAAGGACGGCAAGGGTGGCGTGGACAAGCGCGCCGCCGCCCGCGAGTCGCTGACGGCGCTGGCGACCAAGGCCTTCCGCCGGGCCGTCGAGCCGGCCGAGGTCGAGCGGTTCCTGAAGGTCTTCGACGCCGCCGACAAGCGGGGGACGAAATACGAGGATTCGGTCCGGCTGGCCGCCAAGGCGGTCCTGGTCTCGCCGCACTTCCTGTTCCGGATCGAGCGCGAGCGCGCCGGGGCGAAGGACGCGTACGAGGTCTCGGATTACGAGCTCGCCAGCCGGCTGTCGTACTTCGTCTGGGCGAGCATGCCGGACGACGAGCTGATGAAACTCGCCAAAGAGGGAAAGCTCAAGGACGAAAAGACGATCGATGCGCAGGCGCGGCGGATGCTCAAGGACTCGCGGAGCCGGTCGTTGGCCGAGCAGTTCGGGGGCCAGTGGCTTGGGTTCAACGCGCTGCACACGACGGCCGTGCCCGACCGCCGGAAGTTCCCGCAGTTCACGCCCGCGCTGCGGGACGCCATGTACGACGAGGCGGTCGAGTTCGTCGACTCGGTCTTCCGCGAGGACGCGCCGCTCATGCGCCTGATCGACGCCGACTACACGTACCTCAACTCCACGCTCGCCAAGTTCTACGGGATGGAGAAGGAGAAGATCACAGGGCAGGAGATGCGGCGCGTGCCGCTGAAGGACCCGAACCGGGGCGGCGTGCTCGGCATGGCGGGGATCCTGACGGCGACGTCGTACCCGCTCCGCACGAGCCCCGTGCTGCGCGGCAAGTGGGTGCTCGAGACGCTGGTCGGTGCCCCGCCCCCGCCCGCCCCGCCGGACGTGCCCAAGCTGCCCGAAGACGATGCGCCGGTCGCGGGCAAGCTGACGTTCCGCGAACAGCTCGAGAAGCACCGGACGCTGTCCGCGTGCGCATCGTGTCACAACCGGATGGACCCGCTCGGGTTCGGCCTGGAGAACTTCGACGCGATCGGCCGGTGGCGCACGACGGACGCGGCGGGCAAACCGGTCGACGCGGTCGGCAAGCTGACCACCGGCGAGCAGTTCAAGGGCCCGGCCGAGTTGAAGAAAGTCCTGCTCAAGCGAAAGGACGACTTCAACCGCGCGGCGACGGAAAAAATGCTCGCCTACGCGCTGGGCCGGGGGCTCGAGCCGTACGACCAGGCGGCGATCAAGCGGGTCGCCGACGCGGTCGCCAAAGACGGGTACAAGAGCGCGACGCTGGTGGCGGAAGTGGCGAAGAGTTACCCGATGCGGTGGCGGAAGAATTGAGGGCGCGCGTGCGCGGCCAGTTCGTGCGCGGTGTAATCCGTCTTGACCCCGCGCGGCCCCGCACGGTCTAATCATCACGGGCCCGCGCCACGCGGCGCGGACGGACGCGTCACTCAATACCGGGAAGCACAGTGGCCAATCAACTCCAGTACGGCATGGGCGGCGACCGCCCTTACGGGCTTTACTACGAACACTCCGGCAAGACGCCGATCCTCAGCATCCTGCTCGCGGCCCTCGGGGGCGCGCTCGCGGGCGTGGTGGCGGCGGCGGTCTACGCGTACGCGGTCGAGTACATCCCGTTCGTCAAGATCCGGTTCATCCTGACGATCGGGTTCGGGGCGCTGGTCGGGGCCGTCACGGCGCTGATCGCCCGCGCGGGCCGGGTGCGCAGCACGGCCGTGCTGATGGCGCTGGTCGGCGTGTGCACGCTCGTCGCCTTCTATTTCTCATGGGTGTTCTGGGTCAAGGCGGTGTTCGACCGGTACACCGACGTGAGCCTGTCGCACTGGGACCTGATCAGTTCGCCCGACGAGTTCTGGGGCGTGATTCAGGCCCTCAACGAGTCCGGCACCTGGACGCTGAGCTCGCGCAGCTCGTCGTCCTCGTCGAGCGCGTCACGGGAGAACGTCCACGGGACGATGCTGACGATCGTCTGGCTGATCGAGGCGGGGGCGATCTTCGTGATGGCGTTCGTGGTGGCGGTGCCGATGGTCAAGGCGCAGATGTTCTGCGAGCGGTGCCGGCGGTGGTGCGGGGCGCCGGCGTCGGTGCGGACGACGGTCGCCGGGGACGACCACATCGCCCGGTCGACGCTCGAGGCGCACGACCTGTCGTACGTCGCCTCGCTCCCGCCCGGCGGGCCGCCGTCGTTTTGGGATTTACAGGTGCACACGTGCCCCGGGTGCCGGGAGCTCAACGCGCTGACCATCGTCGAGACGGCGCAGACGCTGAACAAGAAGGGCCAGGTCGCGGCGACCAAGACGCGGACGATCGTGGACAAACTGCTGGTCAGTCCCGCGGAGGTCGAGACGTTGCGGACCGGCGGCGTGGCGGCGCAGGCGTACGCCCCGCCACCCGCGCAGGTCGGACCGCCCCCGCCCCCGATCCCGCTGGAGCCCGCCCCGGCGAATTCGCCGCCGCCCCCGTTGCCCGGCCGGACGCCGCCCCCGCCGCCGTCCAACCCGTTCGACGTGCGGCGGTGATCGGCAGCCCCGGAGGGGCGACCTGGTTGTAGCCACGGGTGGAGACGGCCCGGCCCGCGAGGGCCGGCGCAACCCGTGGTCCGCGTCTCCCC
>DATHXE010000453.1:0-2455 GCA_035459845.1 Tepidisphaeraceae bacterium
CGCATGCGAGAGTATTCCTGACAGTCCTGCGGCTTGCCCCGCCCCCGTCAACGACCGTTAGAGGACGGGAGTGGCAGGCGGAGGCGCCCCCACGTCGCCGCCGCGAGCCGCCAGCCCACCTCGCGCTGCGTTCCCGATCGCGCCGCAACTACGAGCACCAACGCGCAGATCAAATCGCACTCGCCCACCAACCCCGGCTCAACTCGACCGCCCCGAAAGCCCACGGAACTCGTTCCGTGGGTTCTACAGCGTCACCCAAACCGCCCTTTCCCGACCCCACACCCCCGAATCATCGACCCCACAACTTTCCCATTGACAATCTCGAACATCGCCCTAACATATCAACCGTGAGCCTAAGAGGGGGCCATCCCGCCACACCACATGCAATCCGCGCCCCCTCCCCGCGCGCCCGCCCCCCTCCCACCAAGTCCCGAACGGTACCGAAAAGTACCGATTCGTCCCGAAAAGTACCGCTTTGTCCCGCTTTCGCCGCCCCCGCAAATCTGACCCAACTCATTCAATAGGAGGAACTTCCATGCCCCGCCCCACCGGCACCACCCAGGCCCAGCTCGATTTTCTCCGCGCCTTCTACACCGCCCCCGCCGGCCCCGCCCCCGCCGAATGGCCCGCCCCCGCCGTCCTCAAAAAGTGGCTCGCCCGCCCCACCTTCCGCAAATCCCTCGTCGGCCTCTTCGAGGCCCTCCACGTCCGCGCCGACCTCCAGCTCGCCGCCGCCGCCACCCACGTCGCCGCCAACCTTTCCGCCACCACGCCCGACGCCCCCGCGCTCCAACCCCGCGACGCCCTCCGCCTCCTCCGCCAGGCCCACCTCCGCGAACGCGCCCACGCCAAGGACCAAACCACCCAGAAGGCCCTCAAGGGCCGCGAACTGGCCGTCGCCTTTGAGTCCACGATGGCCTTCTTCGAAGAACTCCAGGAGCGCTTCGACGCCGACGTCAACGACGAGCTCTTCCACCTCCGCTCCATCCGAAACTTCGACGACATCGTCCGCCGCCGCGCCAAGGCCCTCGGCTTCACCCCGCCACCCGCGCCGCCCACCGCGACCCCGCCCGAACGCCCGGCGAGCACCCACGCCATTGTCCAGCCCCACTGACCTCTGACCTCTGACACCACCGCGGACACACCCATGCCACGAACCTCACGGAGTCCCCCGCACCGTCCCGATCAGCCGCCCCGTCGCGCGGAGCAGGTCCAAATAGAACACCGTCCGGTCGAACTTCGCCCCCGTCAGCAGCAGCTGCGCGCTCAGCAACTGGTCCTGCGCCGTCAGCACGTCCAGCACGATCGCAAGACTGTTCGCCAGGGCGGCCTGCGCCTGCTTCAGGGCTTCGTCCGCCGCCGCCACCTGATCCTCGAGCTCCTTCACCCGCCGCTCGGCCGTCCGCAGGTTCAGGATCGCCTGCCGCACGTCGTTGACCACCGACCGCCGCAAGTTCGACTCGGCCAGCGCCGCCTGCCGCAGCCGGCTCCACGCGTTCCGCACGTCGGCCTCGATGATGCCCGCCGAGAAGATCGGGATGTGCGTCGTCAGCACCGTGTTCCACTTGCTCGCGTCGGAGAAGTACTCGCGGTACAGGAACCCGGTCACGTTGAGCGAGACGGACGGGTAATACTGCGCGACCGCGACGTCCACCGACTCCCGCGCGACCTCGATCGCCGCCGCCGCCGCCCGCAGGTCTTGCCGCCCGTCCAGCGCCGCGCGTTCGAGCTCCGCGTCGTCCGGCCGCTGGTCCGGGACGACGAAATCGTCCGCCAGCGGATAGTCCGTCCGCGTAAGCCCGGTCAGGAACACGAGCGTGTTCCGCGCGTTGCCCACGTCGCCCTCGGCCAGCGCCAGCCGGGCCCGCGTGTCGGCGGCCTGGGCCTTCGACTGCGCCACTGCCAGCTTCGTCGACAGACCGTTGGCCAGCCGGCCCTCCTCGTCCTTGACCCGCGCTTCCTGCAATTTCAGCCCGCTCCGCAGCACCTCGACCTGCCGCTCGCTCCGCAGCACCTGGTAGAAGACTTGGGCGGTGTTTAGCAGCACCGCCGACTGAACGTCCATCAGCAACTCGCGCCGCTGGCGGATCTGCGCCTCGGCCGCCTTCAAGTTCGCCGCGTCCGCCCCGCCCCGAAACAAGTTGATGCTCCCGACGACCGGCGCCTCCGTGCGATAACTGACCTGTCCGACGTTGCGAAACCCGCCGCTCCCGACCGTCACCGTCGACGTCGTCCCCGTCCCCCCGCCGGTTCCGATCCCGCTCCCGCCGTTGTCGCTCGCCCGCTGCTCGAGCGTGAAATTCGGCTGAAAGCTGACGGTCGGCAGGAAATTCGCCACCGCCCGGTTCTTGGCGATCAGCGCCTGCACGTAGTCCTCGCCCCGCAGCGCGATCTCCTCGTTGTTCTGGCTCGTCAGCGACAGCGCGGCCACCAGCGAGAGCTTTTCCCCCGGCCC
>DATHXE010000454.1:0-2726 GCA_035459845.1 Tepidisphaeraceae bacterium
CCGTGGTGAATCCTGTCACTCGCACAGCCCGTACCGCACCAGCGCCGCGTGGACGCCGTGGTCATTGTTGCTCGGCGCCACCCAGTCGGCGACGCGCTTGACGAGTCTGTGGGCGTTGTCCATCGCGACCGAGACGCCGGCGACCTGCAGCATGCCCACGTCGTTGGGCGCATCCCCGATCGCCATGACCTGCTCCAGGTCCACCCCGTAGTGCCGGGCGACGACCTGCAGGGCCACCGCCTTGCTCACCCGGCGGTCCATGATCTGGATCAGGTTGTCGTCGGTGCGCACGGTCGACACCTCGTCCGTGAACGCCGGCGCGAGCTGCTCTTCGAGGCTGGTGATCAGGGCAGGGGGGCCCAGGAACATCAGCTTGGTCACCTGCCAGTCGACGAACTCATCCAGCGGGGCGATCACGTCGGGCTTGAACAGGCGGCCCGTCTCGGTGGTGTGCGCGGGGTCGAACTTGTCCGTGAACCAGCGGTCGAGGATCTCGCACGTCACCTGCACGCTCGGGAAGAGGTCGCGGGCGGCCTCGATCAGGCGGCGCGTCAGCCCCTTGGCGAGCGGGCGGTGGAAGACGGGCGTGTGCGTCGGCTCGTCCCAGATCAGGGCGCCGTTGTAGTTGATCTGCCACGTGTCGAGCTTGAGCTGGGCGTAGATGTGGCGGACGGATCGCGGCGGGCGGGCGGAGGCGATCACCACTTTGATCCCCCGCCCCGGCAACCCGCAGAACGCCTCCACCGTCTGCCGCGAGACCTGCTTGGAATCGTTCAGCAGCGTGCCATCGAGGTCGACGGCGACGAGCTTGATCGGGTCGGCGAGGCGCACCTGCGCGGGGATGTCGGGCGACAGATCGGACACGGGGCGCAATGTCAAAAGTCCAATGTCAAAAGTCAAATGTGCGGAGGGAGTCCGCGGTGCCCGCGCCGCGACGCCGCCCATGTCGGGTGCCATGCCCTCGCACCGCGCCGGAGGGTCTGATTCGCGGAATCGCGTCGTCGCGGGGCGTGGGCATGCCCCAGTGGCGCTCATTCGCCAACTCGAAGCCCCACCGGTCGTCGTCCCGCGTTCGAACGCCGCTGGGGCATGCCCACGCGGGCCGATTGCTCGTTTTCGCGGACGGGATCGACCGGCGGCCCGCGAGGGCATGGCACCCGGAGCCGCGGGGCCGGTCGGTGCCTCGCCCTGCCGGTCGATCGCCTACGCGCTGCGTCCCCCGCACACGCGCCGCGCCAGTTCCGCGAGCGCCCCGCCGGCGACCGCCTCTGCCGACAACGCGTCCGGCGTGAAGCACTGGTGCAGGTTCCCCCCGTCCGCCGCAACGCCCAGCGCCTCCGCCTCCACCCGCGCGCTCCCGTCCGCCGCGAGCACGACGTCCATCCGCCAGTACGCCCACCGCGCGTCCGCCCGCTCCGGGCTGACGTACTCGGAGAACCGGATCCCCTCCGGCGATTCCGCCAGGTCGAACTCGTGCGCCACCCGCCCGTACCCCGGCGTGTTCCGCAGCTCGGCGGCCAGCGCCTTGAAGGCCGCGTGACACGCCGTTAACTCTCGAAGCAGTGCGAGCCCCTCGGGGTGCATCGTCGGATGTTACGCCAACGCGCGAACCACCGCCGACGCCCCGAACAGGTCTGCCCTTTTGACAATTGACATTGAACGTTTGACATTAAGCGCCTTGCCCGCCCCCCACCTCCAACACCGCCTCCCACCCTCCGGCCCCGTGCGGCCTCCGGTCGCGCCGCCGATTCTCAAAGAGGTGCCGTGGGTGAACCGGTACGAGCGGACGAACCCGCAGCACCAGTTCTCGACGTCGAGTCTGCCCGGGCACCTGATCCAGTGCATCGTCGCCGGGCGGGTGCGGCAGCGGGTGAGCGGGCAGGACTACGAGCTCGGGCCGGGCGATTTGATCTGGTACTACCAGGACGAGCACCACGAGGGGCGGGTCGTGCAGACGCCGTGGGTGTACTACTCGGTGAACTTCATCGCGCCGGCGCTGAGCCCGCCGCCGCTGAGCCGGCGCGTGTGGCGCGTCGGGGCGGACGTCGTGCAGTTGTTCGACGGCGTGTGGCGCGCGTGGCAGGACGAGACGCCCGGCCCGCTGCGCCGCGCGATGCGCGTGCAGGCGCGGGTGCTGCTGCTGCTGGCCGAGATCGCGAGCGAGCAGGCCCAGGCCTTCCACGCCGACCCGGCCGCGCAGATCTGGTGGGAGATCGAGCGCAGCCTGCGCGAGGACCCGTCCCGCCCGGTGGACCTGCCCGAGATGGTGCGGATGACCAGCCGCAGCCCCGCGACGATCGGCCGCGCGTGTAGGGCGGCGCTGGGCATCAGCCCGATGCGGCGGGTGAAGCAGATCCGCATGGCGTACGCGCAGGGGCTGGTGGAGCTGTCCGACCTCTCGATGAGCCAGATCAGCGCGCGGGTCGGCTACGGCCGCATCCACGAGTTCAGCCGGGATTTTTCAAAGCACTTCGGCGTCCCGCCGACGGCGCACCGGGAGAAGTTCAGGAGGGAGGGCGCGGGTCGTTAGGCGAGCCTGCTTTAGCGGGCGGGTCGCGCAGCGAGTCTGCGGGTGTTGAGGGTGTGAACCACGAATCAACACGAATGAGCACGAATAGGGCGGATCACCCCGCGCGCCCTCGCCCCGCCGCACCGTTCGATGCAGAAGATTTAGGAGATAGGACTGCCGAGCGCAACACGTACGGCCGCCCCCGCCGCACGCGGGA
>DATHXE010000455.1:0-12185 GCA_035459845.1 Tepidisphaeraceae bacterium
GTGCAGGTCGGCATGGGCGGCGTGTACGTCATGGACTCGCCCAACCTCTACTTCTTCCCGCTCGACGAGTCGGGCGACAAACCGGCCGGCGAGCCGCAGATCGTCCTCGAAGGGTGGAACTGGAAGGGCCAGCACAACGTCCCCAACTCGATGACCTGGGGCCCCGACGGCTGGCTCTACGGCCTCAACGGCATCACCGTCGACTCGAACGTCAAGGTCGCCGGGGCGCCCGAGTCCGAGCGCGTGAAGGTCAACTGCGGCGTCTGGCGCTACCACCCGGTCAAGAAGAAGTTCGAGCGCTTCGCCGAGGGCACGACCAACCCCTGGGGCCTCGACTACGACGCGCGCGGCCAGCTCTTCATGTCCAACAACGTCGTCGCCCACCTCTGGCACGTCATCCAGGGCGCCCACTACAAGCGCATGCGCGGCAAGTCGTTCAACCCGTTCGTCTTCGACTACCAGATCGACACGATCGCCGACCACCTCCACTGGGGTGGCGGCGACTGGCAGAAGGGCCGCGGGCAAACCGTCAACTCCGTCACCGGCGGCGGCCACTCCCACGCCGGCCTCTCGCTCTACCAGGGCGACAGCTTTCCCGCCGAGTACCGCAACACGTTCTTCATGAGCAACACGCACGGCCACCGCGTCAACAACGACGCCGTCGCCCGCAAGGGCAGCGGCTACACCTCCGCCCACCGCCCCGACTTCATGATGGCCAACGACAAGTGGTTCCGCGGCGTGACCGTCCAGACCGGTCCCGAGGGCGCGCTCTACGTGTCCGACTGGTCCGACACCGGCGAGTGCCACCAGTACGACCACCCCGACATCAACCACGGCCGACTCTTCCGCATCGCCTACCAGGGCACCAAGGCCGTCAAGGTCGACCTCGATAAGGAGTCGGACGCCGCGCTGGCGAAGATGCAGACGCTGACCAACGAGTGGATGGTCCGCGGCGCGCGGACGGTCCTCCGCGACCGCGCCGTCGCCGGCAAGCTCTCGGCCGAGGGCAAGGCCGCGATCACGGAACTGTTCGAAAAATCCGCCGACCCCGTCCACAAGCTCCGCGGCCTCTGGACGATGCACCAGACCGGCCTGGCGGACGAGGCCAAATTGATCAAGGCCCTGGACGACGGCGACGAGTACGTCCGCGGCTGGGCGATCCAGCTCCTGTGCGAAGACACAAACCCGTCCCCCGCGGCCCTCGAAAAGTTCGCCGCGATGGCCAAGGCCGACGAGTCGCCCGTCGTCCGGCTGTACCTCGCGGCCGCCATGCAGCGCACGCCCGTCGAAAAGCGCTGGCCCGTCCTCGAGCCCCTCGTCGCCCGCGAGGCGGACTCGTCGGACCAGAACCTCCCGCAGATGTACTGGTACGCCCTCGAGGCCGTCATCGGCGCCGACCCCAAGGCCGCGGCGTCCGCGGTCATCCCCAAGCTGAAGATCGCCAAGCACCGCGAACTGGCGGTCCGGCGCATGACGGCGAAGTGAGCATCGCGCGCAATGCGGATTGGTTCACGTCCGGTCCATCGCGTGCGCCGCGCCCCCGCACCACCTCTTCATGTTTCACGTTTCGCCCCCTACCCCTTCATCGCGCGCCACACCGCGTACGTGATCACGTACACGTACACCAGCCCGACCGCGAGCCCCCCGAGCACGATCCCCGTCCACGCCTGCAGCCGCGCCCCGACGACCGCCGCGGAGTACGGGCGGCGGCACGTGCGAAGGTGCCACAGGACCGCCATTCCCAACAGCACGCCCACCACCGCCACGAACACCGGGAACGGCGCCCACATGTCCCCCGACATCCAGTGCCCGTCGGCCACCGCCCCGACCGACCGCCGCCACTTCCCGACGACCGGCAGCGCCACCCCGGTCAGCAGCGCGACGCCCCCGGCCCACGCCGACGCCGGCCCCATCCACCCCGGCGCGGGCCGCGCCAGCGGCAGGTCGCGGTCGTCGCCGAGGCTCTGGGTGGCGTGGTCGGGCGTCATGGGAACTCGCTGCGGGGCGGCAGGCGCGCCCCCCGGTGACGAGGGCGGCGCGTCGCCGACCCCCGAAGACTTGAGTGCGTTGCTGTGCGGCATCGAACGGCATTCGAAATATGACCCCTCGAAGTGCGACGGCAAGGTGAATCGGGGTTTCGTCGGGGGTTTGCGGACGACCGGGCGCGCTACAACCGGCGCAGCCGGACTGCGCGCCCCGGCGCGAAACATTATCGGTCGTCAGGAGCAACCCGCCTTCTCTGCGCCCCCTCCGCGCTCTCTGCGTCTCCGCGGTGAGTAGGTTCTAAGGCTTCCCCGGCGCCTTCACCTCGCGAGTCGCCGCGGCGTTCCGCAGGGCCTCGAGGTAGATCGCCGGCACCGGCTCCCAGTCCATCGTCGGGTTCCCCCGCGCGTCCACCGTCACCCGGTACAGCCGCTCCGGGATCATCGGCTGGTACGACGCCTTCCCCGTCGCGACCTCCACGCCCTCCTTCTCGCGCAACTGCTTGTCGTCCACCAGCCGCCAGAAGTTCTTCCACAGGTTCTGCTCGAACTTGATCGCCTCGGCCGCGTCCTTGTTGTCGACGTCCGCCCGGTAGAACGCGGGTACGTCATTCGGGTCGTCGATCCGGGGCGCGTCGCTCGGCACCTGGGCGTCCCCGAAGATCCGGTCGAACAGCACGATCCCGTGCCCGCGCAACGGGTTGTTCTCCTCCATGTAACTCTGCTTGAACCGGATCGACAGCGCCGTCACGTAGACCAGGTTCCCGCGCACCGTGAACGACCGCCCCGGCTTGATCGTCGTCCCGTCCCGCCCGATCTCCTGGAACAGCACGTCCGTCACCAGCACCCCGTTTTCCTTCCGCTGTCCCGTCACCAGCAGTTGCGCCACGCGCTTCTCGTCCGTCAGCCGCTGGACGTACGCCTGCAACTTCTTCGTCTTCTCCTTCTCCGCCCGAAGGTCGATCTCCGCCTGCGGCGTCCGGTAGAAGTAGTACAGGCCGAACGAGAGCCCGACGCTCAGCACGGCCAGGGTCAGAAGGCGGGTGAGGTTGCGCACCATGACGTAAACAGCTTATCGGCCCAACCCCCGGTTGGGCATTGAGGGGCGCGGGAAACTTTATAAAGGTTTACTCCCTCTCCCGGCGGCGCGATGGGCGCATTTCGGGGTACGGCGCATTCGCCGCGGGGAGAGGGCGGGGGTGAGGGGCGAGCGACAAGAGGCGACGGTGCGCGGTGAACTCGGGATCGAACGCCCTTCGACGTTCGACCCCTCACCCCCGCCGTCTCCCCACCGCGACCACGCGTGTTCGATATCGCACGCCGTCGGCGCGGTTGGGAAAGGGAGTCAGGTCAATTCCGCGGCGCCGGCGGCACCGGCGACCCCGTGCTCGCCCGCTGCCCCGGCCGCTCGATCTCCGCCGGCTTCGACAGGTCCGCCGGCGCCCCCCAGATCTTCCGCAGCGTCGCCTCGTCGGTCGGGAGGATCGTCACCTTCGCCTCCTCGTTGAACGACGCGAGCCACTTGCCGTCCGGGGCCATGTAATGGATCGTCACCGCGCCCTCGAGTCGCACGCGGTCCGTGATCGGGATCGCCCGCACCTGCCGGCCGTCGATCGTCACGTCCTTCTCGAACCCGACGTCCACGTAGCGGTGCACGACCGCGCGCTGGTCGCCCACGTACGTCTGGAACATGTACGTGTGCGCCTTGTTCACCGGGATCAGCCGCGGCAGCATCACGCCCACCGCCTGCGGGATGTACCACGGGCTGGGCGTGTAATACTCCGGCTCGACCAGCCGCTTGTCCCGGTTCGGCCGCGTCACGCTCAGCCGGTACGACTCGACGTCGCGCATCGGTGGGGACTTCGGGTCTTCCTTGCTCGGCAGCAGGTTCTCCCGGTCGAGCTTGCGGACCATCGCCAGCTCGGAGAAGCCGAACTCGGCCGAGGTGGTCTTGTCCTCCTTGGGCGTTCCCTTCTCGGTCGCGACGTTCACCACGTGGGCCCAGTCCTCGTGTTTGCGGTTGAGCGACGTGAACAGCTGCGACCCGACGTCGACCTGGGTCGTACTGGGGGTCGTCACGCCCGCCGCGGTCTTGGTCGTCGTCGTGTCCACGGTCCGCGACCGGATCGAGATCAGGATGCCATCGTGCATCCGGCCCGGGTTATTCCGCACGTCCCGGCCCTCGATGAAGTCCTCGTACACGACCGAGTACCCGATGTCCTTGCCGTCCTTCACCAGCCGGAGCCATTGCTCGGGCACCATCGCGTCGCGGATCCGCTTCCCGCCGTTGTGGCCCCACTCGACGAACAGGGCGCGGGTTCGGAACAGCCGCTGAACCTGGTCCTTGCGGATCCACGACTGGTCCAGCACCTGGATCGTGTCCAGCATCTGCTTGAAGCTCTGGGCCGCCAGCCGCTCGCCCGCGTCGTCCTCGGGCTTGCCGGACTTGGCCGCCGGCGTCGTCAGGTTGAAGATGAAGTAGTTCTGCTCGTCGACCTGGAAGATCGCCTGCTGCCGGAGGAACTTCTCGGTCCCCAGCGTGATGTGCAGGATCGCGACGCCCACCGCGTACTCGCGGACGTTGACGATCTCCTGCCGCTCGACCACCGCCGTCCGGTTGGTCTTCATGATCTCGGCGACGGTCCAGTCGAGCAGGCCCATGGTCTCCGCCCCGGCCCGGGTCGTGACCTGCCCGGTCTTCGGGTCCTTCTCGACGACCGGGTCGCCCTTGGTCGACTGCAGCAGCATCGGCCGACCGAGCGAAAGCTTGGTCACCTTCACCAGCCACTGCCGCTCGTCGTGCGCGAACTCGGCGATCACGTTCCCCTCGGCCCCGGGCTGCTTCTTGATGATCGTGCACCCGGTCGGCGGGCGGAACGAGATTCCCGCGACCGGGTTCTCGTAATTCTCGGCCAACAGGTCCCCGGAAACGGGTGGCGCATCGGCGCCGGGGTTCAACTTTTCGAACCCCTTGATCGGCGTCAACTCGGCGGGCTGGGTCAGGGCCACCGGCGCGAACAGCCCCAAGCTCAGGGCGGACAGGGCAAGGGCTCGACGGGCCGCGGGAAGTCGGAAGCCACTGGGCATGAAGGTTCCTCGTCCAGGGTGTGTCAATCGATGGTGGTCGGCGAGCCCGCTTCAGCGGGCGGGCGGCGCAGCCGGACTGTGCTGCGGACCCGCGTCGCGCGGGCCGCGCATTCTCCCCACCTCCCCGACCCGATGCAAATTATCGCGACGATTCCGCCCCGTTTTCAGTCCCCCGCCACACCCTCGTCGGTAAGCCCGCCCACGATCGGCGCGTAAAAAAGGACCAGGGGTGAAGAAGGAAGGGGGGGAACCTTCTCCGGGGAGTACCCTGGTCCAGATCGTAAGTGCTCAGTTGTGGTCGAACGTCGCGGCCGAAGTCGTTCACTTCGACCTGATTTGATATTACACAATTACTCATCCATTTCAAGTCCGTTAAAGCGCAATTTTCGACGCCGGCGAAGCCATTCAGCGCCAAATTGTGGACTGCTGCGCGGCCGATTGTCATCGGCCGTGCCGTTCCGCCGAAGGGGGGTTAAACTGCCGCGATGCCCCTCCCGCGTTTCGCCTGGCTCACACTCACGATCGTCGGATTAACTTGTAACGCTCGGGCCGCGACGCCTCATCCGTCCGAGCTCATCCGTAATGACGCCGCGCTCTTCGCGGCACCGAAATCGACGCCCGCCGAGGGCTTCACCCCCGTCGACCCGCGCATCCGCGCCGTCTGGATCGACGCCAAGCCGCTCGCCGGGAAGCCGACCCGCGCCTTCGCCTGGATCGGCATGCCCAAGACCGAGCCGGGCAAGAAGGTGCCGGGCATGGTGCTGGTGCACGGCGGCGGGGGCACCGCGTTCGACACGTGGGTCAAGCTCTGGCTCGACCGCGGGTACGCCGCGATCGCCGTCGACACCTGTGGCCAGATCCCCAAGGGCACCTACGGCAAGTGGGAGCGCAACCCGCAGGGCGGCCCGCCCGGCTGGGGCGGGTTCGACCAGGCCGACGCGAAGGTCGAAGACCAGTGGCCCTATCACGCGGTCACCACCGCCGTCCTCTCGCACTCGCTCTTGCGGGCGCAGGACGGCGTCGACCCGGAGCGCATCGGCCTCACCGGCATCTCCTGGGGCGGCTATCTCACCTGCCTGATCTCCGGCGTCGACCCGCGCTTCAAACTCGCCGTCCCCGTCTATGGCTGCGGCCACATCGACGAGTGCGTCTGGGGCAAAAAGCTCACCGGGGAAATGGGCGAGAAGGGCAAACAGTGGCTGGCCAACTGGGACCCGCGCTACTGGCTGCCCGCGTCCAAGCTCCCGACGCTCTGGGTCACGGGCACGAACGACTTCGCCTACCCGATGGGCGCGCTCCAGAAGAGCTACCGCCTGCCGACCGCCGAGCGCACCCTCTGCGTGCGATTGCGGATGAAGCACGGCCACGGCGCCGCCGGCGAGGCCCCGGCCGAGATCGCCGCCTTCGCCGACGCGATCCTCAAGGAGGGCGACGCCAAGGGCCCCGGCCTGCCGAAAATCACCGGCCAGGGCACCGACAAGACCCCCGCCGGCGACATCGCGTGGGCCACGTTCACCAGCCGCACCGCGGTCGCCAAGGCCGAACTGCTCTACACCGCCGACGCCGGCGAGTGGCAGAAGCGCGCCTGGCAGGCCATCCCCGCGACCGTCGGCGACGACTACCGCGTGACCGCCAGAGTCCCGGCCGGGGCCAAGGTCTACTACCTCAACCTGATCGACGAGCACGGCAACGTCGTGAGCGCGGAGCACGTGGGGGAGTGATGCGCGGCGCACGTCCCCGCGCGGTTTCGTGTGCGCAGCACACCCGCTTGCGGGTTAGCGGGCCCGCCCACCCGCGAAAACCAATGGCGCCAACCGCCCACGGACGCCAAACCCGTTGCTACGCGCCCCGTTTTTCCTTCCCCTCCGCGGTCCTCCCTCGCTACCATCCGGCACCGCGACCCGCCCATGACCCCCACCCCCGGCCCCTATTTCGTCGAGCGCGTCGAGACCCCACAGGGGCCGCATTGGCGCCTCGCCGGGCCCGGCCTCCCCCCGTCCAAGGTGTACGCTGGCGAAGAGTTCCGCGACAAGCTCGCCGAGATCGCCCACCTCATGAACTTCGCGTACGACCAAGCCCGGGGGGTCGGGCCGGCGCCCGCCTCGACGGCGATCGAGAGTCACACGTGACGTGCGCGCCTGTTCAGGATCGCACACGGGGATCATAATTCCCCCACCATGCCCCGCACCCTCCTCACCACCCTCGTCCTCCTCCTCACCTCCCTCACCGCCCGCGCCGCCGACGGCCCCAAGGTCGTCTGCTTCGGCGACAGCATCACCAAGGCCGGCTACCCGAAGGTCCTCGGCGAGATCCTCAAGGCTGACGTCGTCAACGCCGGCGCAGGCGGGCACACGACCGCCATGGGCCTCAAGCGCATGCAGAAGGACGTGCTCGACGCCAAGCCGACGGTCGTCGTCGTGTTCTTCGGCACCAACGACTGCCGGCTGGCCGAGCCCGAGGTCGCCGTCCCCGTCGCGCAGTACGAGAAAAACCTGACCACGATCGCCGACGCGTGCGCCAAGGCCGGCGCGAAGGTCGTCATCTGCACGATGCCCCCAATCAATCCCGAGCCGTACTTCAAGCGGCACAAGAAGGAGCCGTTCGACAAGGTCGGCGGGCTCGAGAAGGTGTGCGAGGAGTACCGCGCCGCCGCCAGGCGGGTCGCCGAGGCCAACAAGCTTCCCCTCGTCGACCTCGGCGCGCAGCTCGCCAAGACGCCGGAGTGGATGGCCCCCGACGGCGTCCACCCCACGCCCGCCGGCACCAAGCTGATCGCCCAGCACATCGCCGAGGCGGTCAAGCCGCTGATCGGGAAGTGACGCGCGCGCCCTCGTTTAGCCGCGACCCGGAGGGCAAGCGACAGCGCCCCCCGCAGGCGAGCGCGCGGGCGCGGTTCGCGCAACGTCCTGGGAGTACCACGCTCCCGCGCTCGCCTGCGGACTCGCCTCAAGCTCGTCCTCTGGGTCGCGGCTAAACGAGGCGCGCCCCGCGACTACTTCCCGCGCCGCGAGGCAGGCGGCTTATCCCCCCGGAATACCTCGTCCACCGTCGTCCCGAACGTGCTCATCACGCCGGCCGACACCTTCGGCTCCGTCACGCTCCCGGTCACGTGGATCTGAAGCAGTTCCTGCCGGGCCCCCTGCAAAATCTCGTGCACGAACGGGATCTTCCACGCATTGGGGTTGTCGGTCGTGAACGTCATGCGCACCTTGCGGCTGGCGAAGTCGAGCCACCCGTGGCCGCTCATGAGCATGTTGGACGCCCGGAGTTCGATCGCCTCGAAGTTCACGCGCTCGCCCTCGACCGTGTACCGCGCCGCCCCCTCGTTGAACGGGCTGCTGATCGGGAGCGTCAGGTTCGTGATCGACGCCAGCCCGAGCACGAGCGGGATCTGGTACATCTCGCGCCCGACGACCTGCACGTCCCCTCGCCCGCGGCGCGACGTCACGTCGCCCCAGTTCCCCTCGATCGCCAGGCTCGCGGTCAGCTTCCCCTTGATGTCCTGATCGCCCTGCCCGACCAGCGTCTTCACGTCCGCGTTCCGCAGCACCAGGCCCAGCCCGAACCGGCTCGGGCCGGTCTCCGGGAAGATCAGGTCGATCTGCCCGTCCAGGTTGCCGCCGGCGATCTTGCCCGACACCTTGCCGACCCGCAGCGCGTCCCCCGCCTCGGGCTTGAGCAGCTCGGCCTTCACGTCGGTCAGCTTCCGGTCGGCGAAGTTGAGCGTGTCGAGGTCGAGCGTCCCCCGCAGCGCCCCGAGCTTGCCGCCGCGCGCCGTGCCCTCCATCGCGATCACGCCCGTCACTCCGGTAAGCGGCATGCCGACGTCGAGCGTGTTATCGGCCAGCATCAGCTTCCCAACGAACGCCAGCTCGCCGTCGTCCGCCTTGGCGGACGTCGCCTGCACGTACCCGATCCGCGAGAACGCCGCCGACAGCTTCCCCTCGACCTTCAGGTCTCCCAGGAGCTTCCCCGCGCCCGGCGGCAGCGCCTGCCGGAGCTCCTTGTCGTTCACCACGTCCTTGGCCGACAGCGCGAACTCCCACGCCGTCCGTTTCGCCCCCGCCCCCGCCGCACCGTCTTTCGCCGGCGCGGCCGTCCCGCTCAGGGCCAGCGTCCCGCCCGACGGCCGCTTCGCCGTCACGTCTTTGAACGCGATCTGCTCGGGCGTGATCACGACCTCGCCCGTCACGTCCGCCAACTTCACCGGCAGCGCCTTGGGCGTGACCGACAACTTCACCGGCTTGATGACCGCCTCGAACGTCGTCGTCATCGCCGGCGCGGGCGCCGGCGTCACCGGGTCCGGCGGCGTCGCCGGGCCGACGCTCGCGACCGCGACCACCGGCTTGGTCGTCCCCGCCGGCGGCGCCTCCGCCGGTCCCTCGCACTCGTACTTCACCGCCACGTCCACCGTCCCGTCCGGGCGCAGCTGGTCCCACCCCTCGCGCCACGCCGGCGGCAGCGCCTTGTACAGCGCCGCATCCAGCAGCAAATTCTTCGCCGACCCGTTGATCTTGATCGTCGGCCGGGCCCCCGGCGCGAACGTCATCCGCCCGCTCCCGGTCACGTCGGCCTTGCCGCGTTTGCCCGACACGTGCGTCACGTCCAGCATGCCCGGCGTCAGCTTCATTTGCGCCGTCACGCCCGTGAGCGTCGGCGTCCCGTCCACCGGCCAGATGCCCGCGTCCTTGAGCGTCAGGTCCAGGTCGTACGTCAGCGGGAGCGACTTGGCGCCCTTGGCGACCTTCGCCGCCCGGTCCGGCTCGATCCGCCCGCTCAGATCGATCTTGCCGCCGATGCCCAGCGTCTTGATCCACTCGCGCCGCTCGGCCGGGAGCGCCGCCAGCAGGTCCGCATCCAGCGGCAAATTCTTCGCGGTCAGGCGGATCCGCGAGTCGACCGGCTTGTCATGACCGGCCGCGTCCTTGCCGTAGTACACCTCGCCGTCCAGCGCCAGCTCCGCGTCGCCCTTGGTCACCCGCACGTCGCGGATCAGCACCTGCTCGTCGGTGATGTGCAGCTTGCCCGTCAGGTTCTCGACCGGCAGCGGGAAGAAGACCAGCGCCCCGCTGGCCGCGTCCAGCCCCACGTCCACGCGGATCGCCCACTTCTGGTCCGGCCCGACCGGGCGGTCCACCGTGCACTCGAACCGCCCCTTGAACTGCGGGAAGCGCCCCTGCCCTTCCGCGTCGAACAATTTGAGCGCGTCCCGCGCCGCCCGCGGCATCGCCGCGAGGAGCGCCGGCTCCTGCGTCACCCCGCCCGCCGTGATCACGAAGTGCGCCCCCGCGTCCTTGCCCAGCGGCCCGACGAACCCGCGGACGTCGACCGGCACGTCCTTGTTCGGGCCGCCCACGATGCCCAGCCCGCGCACGTGCTCGACCTCCACGCAGTCCATCTGCCGCTGCTCGTTCCACCCGAACTTGATCCGCCCCGTCACCTTCCGCAGCGGGTACGCGAACAGGTCGAAGCAGAACCGCCCGTCGATGATGTCGAGCTGCCCGGCGATCACCGGCTTGGCCCCTGCCGTCTTCCGCTTGATCGACACCCGCAGCGACCCGTCCCCCTCCGGACGCAGGTGGTCGTACAACTCGCGCGCCTCGGGCGGCAGCGAGTTCACGTACCGCGGCGCCGCCGGGATCGTCACGTTGTCCCCGACGACCGTCAGGTCGACCGGCACCTGCGGCGTGTACCCGCCGATCCGCCCGTTGATCTTGAACGGGTTCTTCTCGATCCACCCGGTCACGTTGTCGACGTCGATCCCGTCCTCGGTGAACACGAACCGGCCGGCCACCTTCTCGAGCTCCGTCCGGTGCGGGACGAACGACCCTTCGAGGTGCGACACCAGCCCGGCCGAGTCCATGCCGAGCGATTTCATCAACGCCACGCTCCGCCGCATCCCCGCCAGGCGGCGCACGTCGTCCCGGCTCAGCCACTCGTCCGGCGTGATCGCCAGCGTCACGTTCTTCAGGTCGGTCTCGATGCGGAACTTGGGTTTGCCCCCGTTGACGCCCGGCTTAACGTAGAACGCCGGGATGTCGAGCGACCCGGAGAGGCCGTGCTCGACCCACCAGTTCCGCACCTGCTCGGGGAGCATCACCTCGATGTCCTTGCCGAACTTGAAGTGCTTGAGCGACGCGACCAGCTCGCGCGTGTCCAGGTCGAACCGGCCCTCGGCCGCCGGCCCGATCGCCTCGACCTCCCCGCGGCTCTGCAACCGGAACGACAGCGCCCCGGCGTTGTCCGGGTCCGGCCGCAGCGCGCCCTCGATCTCGATCAGCCCCCGCTCGGTCAACAGCTTCCCGCCGCGCAGGCGCGTGTAATTCACGCGCACGTTACGAAGCAAAATCTCCGGGAACTTCATCCGCGGCGTCGCCTTCGATTCCTGCGTCGTCGCGCTCTTATCCGGCCCCGCGCGCTGCCAGTTCCACCGCCCGCGGTCCAGGTCCTCGCACAAGAACACCTGCGGGTCCAGCGCCACGATCTGCGTCGCCTCGAGCTTGCCCGAAAGGATCGACTGCGGGCTGTACTTGACCAGGAACGTCTCGGCCGAAAACAGCCGCGAGTCGGGCATCCCCTCCGGGTCGGCCGCGTGGATCGTCACCCCGTCGAGCCGCAGCCCCTCGAAGATCGACAGCGTCGCGCTCCGCACCTCGACCTTGCCCCCGGTCAGGTCCGATAGGTAGCGCTCGGCCATCGCCCGCACGCGCCGGGCGTCGGTCAAATACCAGTACGTAAAGATGACCGACACGAGCAGGAACAGGACCAGCAGCATCCCCCACCGGCGGATCGGACTGATCCGCGGCCCATAGGTCGACCCCGGTCGGTAGGGCCGGTCGAACAGGTGGTCTAAGGTTGCGCCGGGGCGCGCCATGGACGTGAGGCCTGGTCTTTCGCGAGAGATTCGGGTTCGGTCGCCTGTCCGTGGCGCGTACGCCACCGGGTGGTGAGCGCCGCGCCCGCCATAATGGCCATCGGCGGTTCGCAGGGCACCCGATACCTCAGGCTGCCCACCGACAGCGCGTGAACCGCCGTAAAATATATCGCCGGTAACAGGCAGAGCGCCTTTAACGTTTTACCACCGCCACCCCGCCATAACCCTATAAAAACAAGGGC
>DATHXE010000456.1:0-2920 GCA_035459845.1 Tepidisphaeraceae bacterium
CTTGTGCGGCAGCTTCACCTTCCACTTCACGTGCTCGGTCTTCGACCACTCGGTCGGCGCCTTGTCGGGCGACCGCCCGTCCCGGTTCGGCCCCCGGTACTGCGTCCAGTCCGCTGCCGCGACCGGGAACGCGACGGCGGCGATCAATCCTGCGATCAGCTTGCGGGTCATACGGGTTTCCTCGTTCCGACGAACACCTGTCCAGAGTTCGATGCGACGTGCCCGAAACGTTCTACCCGTCGGCTAAGCCCCCGTTTTCGCGCGACTTGTGGAGATCCGTGCAAAGGATTGCGTTAACCGCCCAGCCCGGTCATACTGGGTGCGCAAAAAAACCCGTGCGTTGGTCGCGCGGGTCGTGGCGTCTATAATCCCCTCCTTCGCCCCGGCGCGGTCGGATTCGTCAACCCGACCCGTCAGGCGAGGCGTGTTTCGGACAAGGACTTTGGCGCAGTGGGTGAGCCTCGCTCAGGATCGATACGCACGCCAGCCGATGACTATCGACCGGCCCTGCGGGCGGGGGCCCGCGGCCGGGTGGCTGCGCGCCCACAAATGACGCAACGGCACCCCCCACGGGGGGTAGCAAATCGAACAACCACGGACGGCGGCCCGTGTCTCCATGGCGGCGACGCGGGCCCGGACAGTACAACCTGAAGCGGCCACCGGCCGGGCGTCGCGGGCACGTGCCCCGCGGCGGCGGGCGGTGACCCGGAGGCCGCGGGCGGCGCGGCGGAATGTAAACCCCTATGTCACAGTTTGACTTCGCGAGCTTCGACTTCGTTAACCGGGCGAACGCGGAATACATCGAACAGCTCTTCCGCAAGTACCAGGTCGACCCCCGGTCGGTCGAGTCGCACTGGCGGGCGTTCTTCGCGGGGTTCGAGGCCGGCGGGGGCCGGCAGCTGGTCGCCTCCGACGGCGGCGCCGGGTCCATGAACTACGAGGACCTCGTCCACGCCTACCGCGAGCTCGGCCACTTCGTCTCCCAGCTCGACCCGCTCGGGCACAACCGCCCCACCCACCCCCTGCTCGACCTGGGCGAGTTCGGCCTGACCGTCGCCGACCTCGACCGCCAGACCGGCACCGGCTCCTTCAAGGGCCAGACCGACGGCACCCTCCGCGACCTGATCGAGAAGCTCCGCGCCACCTATTGCGGCACCATCGGCGTCGAGTTCATGGAGATCTCCGACAAGGCCCAGCGCGAGTGGCTCATCGAGCGCATGGAGCCCATCCTCAACCGCCCGCGCCTGACCCAACAAGAGTCCCGCGCGATCCTCTCCCAGCTGGTCGAGGCCCAGGGGTTCGAAGAGTTCCTTCACGTCAAGGAGCTGAACAAGAAGCGGTTCAGCCTCGAGGGCGGTGAGGCCGTCATCCCGCTGATGAACGCGCTGGTCGACGAGGGCGTCGGCCTGGGCGTCGAAGAGATGGTCTGCGGCATGGCCCACCGCGGCCGGCTCAACGTCCTCGCCCACGTCCTCCGCAAGCCCCACGAGATGATCCTGGCCGAGTTCCAGGAAAAGGGCTTCGTCGACATGGAGGGCGACGGCGATGTCAAGTACCACCTCGGCTACTCGAACGACCGCACGGTCGGCGGGCGCAAGGTGCACCTGGCCCTGTCCTACAACCCGAGCCACCTCGAGCTGGTCAACCCGGTCGTCGAGGGGATCGTTCGGGCCAAGCAGTACTACCTGCGCGACGACAGCCGGACGCGCGTCGTCCCCGTCCTGATCCACGGGGACGCCGCCTTCACCGGCCAGGGCATCGTGATGGAAACGCTCGCGCTGTCTGAGATGCCGTACTGGCGCACGGGCGGGACGATCCACCTCATCATCAACAACCAGATCGGGTTCACGACGATGCCCAAGCAGGGGCGGTTCACGCCGTACCCGACCGACGTCGCCAAGGCGATCCAGGCGCCCGTCTTCCACGTCAACGGCGACGACCCCGAGGCCTGCGTGCACGCGGCCCGCCTTGCGATCGCGTTCCGCCAGCAGTTCCACTGCGACGTGATGATCGACGTCTGGTGCTACCGCCGTCACGGGCACAACGAGAACGACGAGCCCGACTTCACGCAGCCGCTGATGTACCGCGAGATCAAGGCGCACACGCGCCCGCGCGAGCTGTACGCCCAGAAGCTGATCGCCGAGGGCAAGATCACCGAGGCCGAGTTCGAGAAGATGAAGGCGGACTTCAACGCCTACCTGAACGACGCCCGCACCCGCGCCCACGAGGACAAGCCCAAGGCGTCGGCGACCACCCTCGGCGGCATCTGGAAGGGGATGTCCAAGGCCGGCCAGGACTGGTCCGCCAAGACCGACATCCCCGCCGACCTGATCAAGCGGATCGGCGAGCGTGCGGCGGCGGTACCGGCCGACTTCGCCGTCAACCCGAAGATCCAGAAGAACGTGCTCGAGGCCCGGCGGGCGATGTCCCAGGGCAAGCAGAACGTCGACTGGGGCGGGGCAGAGATGTTCGCACTCGGGTCGCTCCTGCTCGAGGGCACGCCGATCCGGTTCGTCGGCCAGGACGCCCAACGCGGCACCTTCACCCACCGCCACGCCTGCCTGCACGACATGAACGACGGGAAGAAGTACTACCCGCTCGCCAACCTCGACCCGAACCAGGCCCCGATTATCGTCGTCAACACGATGCTGTCGGAGCTCGCCGTCCTCGGGTTCGAGTACGGGTTCAGCAGCGCCGACCCGCGCAACCTGGTCCTGTGGGAGGCCCAGTTCGGCGACTTCGTCAACGGCGCCCAGCCGATCATCGACCAGTTCATCGTCGCCGCCGAATCCAAGTGGCAGAAGATGTGCGGGCTGATCATGCTCCTCCCGCACGGGTACGAGGGCCAGGGCCCCGAGCACAGCTACGCCTACCTCGACCGGTTCCTGGCCCTGTGCGCCGAGAACAACATCCAGGTCTG
>DATHXE010000457.1:0-1587 GCA_035459845.1 Tepidisphaeraceae bacterium
TACTTGTGCGTCGACTTGGCGAGGTACGCCATCAGGTCCGCGACGTCCTTGGGGGGGAGGGGATCGATCAGGCCGACGGGCATGATGGACAAAGTGCTGACCGACATGGACTTGATCTCCTTGCGCTGGACCACGTGCCGCTGGCCGGTCGCGTCCATGAGTTCGACGCTCGTCTCGGTCTCCGTGTCGAGGCGGCCGGAGATCGTGTCGTCCTCGGTCGTCTCGATGTTCCACAGGCGGTAGTTGGCCTCGACCGAGCGGTTGGGGTCGACGATGTCGGCGAGGATCTCCTTCGGGTCGCGGGCGCCGACGCCGTCCATGGTCGGGCCGACCTTGCCCCCCTGCCCGCCCATCGTGTGGCACTGGGCGCACAGGGCGGTGAAGGTTTTTGCGCCGGCGGCGGCGTCGCCGGGGGTCGCCAGCGCGGGCAGGAACTTGGCGAGGACCTTCTGGCGGTCCGGGTCCATCGCGGCCGCGTCGAGCTGCTTGGCGAGCGCGACGACCTCCCGGTCCTTGGCGAGCTTGAGGATCTGCCAGTCGGACGCGGTTAGGTCACCGCGGAGCATCTTCTTGTCCTTGACGGCCTCGAGCATCGCGAGCGTCCAGGGCGTGCGGCGCATCAGGACGGCGACGGCGGCCTTGCGCGACGCGGGCGAGAGCTCGGCCCACTTGGCGACGACGGCGGCGCCGGCGGCGTCCTCGCGGCTTTCGCCGACGGCGCCGATCAGGCCGGTCGACAACTCGGCGGCGGCCTGCGGGGTAACCTGGGCGAGCACGGCCTTGATCGTGTCGGCGGTGTCGGCGAGGCGGATCAGGCGCCGCGCGGCCTCGATGCGGTCCGCGGTCGGCTTCGTCGCGTCGGCGAGCTGCGCGGTCACGGACTTGAGCGCCTCCTCGAGCTGCCCGCCGAGCAGGGCCTTGTCGCCCCACCGGTTGAACAGGACGAGCAGGCGATCGCGGTCGTTGGCGGGCAGGGACTTCGTCACGCCGACGATCGTGTTGCGGTCGGCGTCCGAGAGCTTGGGCGCACTGCCGGCGGGCCAGCCCGCGACCAGGCCGTCGAGGACGGCGGCGGCGAGCGTGCGCTCGGCCCCGGTCACTGCGGCGAGCGTCGCCACGACCGAGTCGGCCGGGCCGCGCTCGGCGTAGTGGCGGGTGATCAGTTTCGTGACCTGGGCGACCTTGTCCGCCCCGTCGTCGAGCGACGTGGCCAGACTGCCGCCGCGCGCCGCCCCGAGCTCGGTCACGCGGACGTCGTCGTACCACGCCTCGCCGGTCGCCCGGCCCCACCCGCCGAGCAGGCAGTTGACCGTGACCCGGCGGTTCGAGCCGGTGGCGAACTCGGTCGCCAGCAACGTCCAATCGTGGTCGCCGGCCAGGCCCTTGGTGGCGCCGCCGTTGTCGCGCTGGAGCTGGTGGACGTTGAGCAGCGCGCCCACCGCGCCGCCGACCGGCTTGACGTTCTTCGTCTTGACCCACGCGGTCAGGCGGTAGCGGGTGTTGGGCTTGACGGTGACGTCCTGCGACCACGACGCATCGGTGCCGCGGGCGGATTCGAGCTTGAGCGAGCGCGTGCCCTCGCGGGCG
>DATHXE010000458.1:0-6263 GCA_035459845.1 Tepidisphaeraceae bacterium
CTTTCGCCAATTTGACGCGCTCGTTTCCGCGCAATGGGCAATGGGCAATGGGCAATGGGCAATGGGCAATGGGCAATGGGCAATGGGCAATCGGCAGTCGGCAATCGGCAATCGGCAATCCCTCAGTCCTACAATCCCCCAATGCCATCCCCCACCCTCGTCCAGATCAACACCTCCAAGGGCGGCATGCCCAAGTTCCCCCTCCCCGGCCCCACCCGCGTCACCGTCGACGGCGTCGAAGGCGACTGGCAGAAGAACCGCAAATATCACGGCGGCCCGAACCGCGCCATCTGCCTGTTCTCCGAAGAGCTCTACGCCGCCCTCGCCGAGAAGGGCACCCCTCTGCTCGCCAACGGCTCGGTCGGCGAAAACTTCACCACCCGCGGCCTCGACCTCCAGCAACTCAGAAAGGGCGACCGCCTCCACGTCGGCGACGAATTCACCGGCGTCACCATCGAGATCACCGACGTCCGCGTCCCCTGCAGGAATCTCAAGAAGTGGGACGAGGAACTGCCGGAGTTGATTGTCGGGCAGAGCGGGTGGGTGTGTAGGGTCGTGAAGGAGGGCACCGTCCGCGCCGGAGACCCGATCGCGCCGCTCTAATCGGCGTGCTCACTTCAGTGATGCACGTCCCCACGCCCATCCTCATCCCTCCGCGCTCTCCTTAATCGGCGGCAACGTCGAATCCTCGCTCTGCGGCAAATCCTTCAAGCTGTTCAACCCGAACAGCTCCAAAAACCGCTTCGTCGTCCCGTACAAAATCGGCCGCCCCGGCTCTTCCGCCCGCCCGGCGATCTTCACCAGGTGCTTCTCCATCAGCGACCGGATCGTCTCCCCGCACGCCACCCCGCGGATCGCCTCGACGTCCGCCCGCAAAATCGGCTGCTTGTAGGCGATGATCGCCAGCGTCTCCAAGGCCGCCTTGGTCAGCTTCGAATCGATTTCCTTCTGGTGCAGCCGCTTGAGGTAGTCGCCGAACTCCGGCAGCGACAGCAGCTGATACCCCCCCGCCACCTGCTCGACCCGGAACGACCGCTCCGACTGCTCGTACTGCCCGTTCAGTTCCACCACCGCCCGCTTGATCGACTTGTGCGACTTGATCTCCAGCAGATCCCCGATCCGCTGGGGCGTCAGCGGGTGGTGCGTTGAAAACAGTAAGGCTTCGAGGATCGCCAGGTTCACGGGCGTGTCGGCCGCGTCCCCCGCGTCCTCTCCGACCTCCGTCTCGGCCGCCGGCGCCTCGACGGGCGCGATCGACCCGTCCGGCAACTCCACGGGCCCCTCGGCGGCGGCCCCCTGCTCCGGCGTCTCCGCCCGGGCGTCGGCGGTCGCTTCGTCGGTCGGCTCGGGCGCGTCGTCGGGGGTGCTCTTCCTGGGCATCGTGTCGTCGTCGGGCCAGACCAGACGCATCATGAGGCACCTCCGTGGGCCAAAACCGGCGGCAAACCGCCTCTCACTATCGGCCCGGAAATGCCAACCGATGCACGTTTCTGCTGACCCGTCCTTGCAAAAAGGGTTCGCCGGCGAAGGTATCCACCCTGCGAATCCCGGGCAAGCCGTTGGATCTCGGTAGAGATGAGGGGCTGAGGAGATGGGGAGATGAGGGGTCAAAACAAGTCGATTCCGACCCCTCATCCCCTACTCTCCTTACCCCCTCATCCCTTTCTCCGGCACTTCACCCCTTGCCCAACCCCCTCCAGTGCCTCAATAATCCACTTGAGAGCCGAGATCACGTCCCGCACCGATTTGACACCCCTACCGCTCGCCAGTAGCATTTTTCCCTCACCCACACCGAAGGGAGTCCGAACACTATGACCGAATACGAAACGCTCAAGCAACTCGTGGCCGAAGTCGAGGACGACGTGAACAAGGCGATGGGCGGCAATAAGGCCGCCGGCACGCGAGTCCGCAAGAAGATGCAGGACATCAAGTCCGCGGCTCAGGAAGTCCGCAAGAAGATCCTGGAAGGCCGCGAGGGCGACGCTCCTGCCCCCACCACGCCGCCCGCGCAGTAACCCCCGTCGGTTACGGCCCAATCCCGGACGACCCACGCGGGGCGAACGATGGCGTTCGCCCCTTTCGTCTTTTCCACCGCCCCATTTCGCCGCGCCCCATGCCCGCCCAAATCCTCTTCGACATCTCCGCCATCGACCTCAATCAAACCGCGTTTGACGAGGCCGCCATTCTCGACGCCAACCCCCAGCGCGGCGAGATGAAGCACCTCGACCGCATCGTCTGGGCCGACGCCGAGCGCGGTGAAATCATTGGCGTCAAAGAGGTTAAGGAAGACGAGTTCTGGGTGCCCGGGCACATCCCCGGCCGCCCGCTCCTGCCCGGCGTCGTCATGATCGAGGCCGGCGCGCAGTTGTCCTCGTTCTACGCCAAGAAGGTCCTCGGCTGGACCGGCTTCCTCGGATTCGGCGGGTGTGATGAGGTGCGCTTCCGTGCCCAGGTTCCTCCGGGCAAGCGCATGTACATCTTGGGCAAGAAGTTGTGGGTGCGGCGGACGATTTTCGCGTCCGCCGTCCAGGGGATCGTCGACGGCAACATCTGTTTCGACGCCAAGATCACGGGGGCCATCCTGTAACGAGAGGGGCCGATGACCCGATTGGCACTCGCCCTTTGGCTGGTCGCGGTCTGCGGGGGCTGCGCGTACCAGAAGCCCACCGCGACGTTTCACGATTTGTCGGTCGCCCAGGTCAGCACGCAGGGGATCGCGCTCAACCTCGACCTGAACGTGCACAATCCCAACGGGTTTGCGGTCGCGGTCGCCGAGGCCGAATACACCTTTCGCCTGAGCAAGTACGAGGTGATCCGCGGCGCCAAGCTGCGGCCCGAGGGCCCAGTCGCGGCCAACGGGAGCCGGGTCGTCCGGGTGCCGGTCACGGTGACGTTCGAGATGCTCTGGGGCGTCGCCGACACGCTCCGGGCGGGTGGGGGTGTGGTCGATTACACGCTTGATGTGGGGGTCGATGTGGAGACGGGAATCCCGATCGTGGGCCGACAACGCGTGCCGCTGAGCTATACCGGCACGCTCGATGTCGGCAAACTGATCAAGGACCACTGGCGTACTATTCTGACCAGCCCCACCGCGCGGAAGCTCGCGAGCGAGGTGCTCGGTGGACTGGGGTTGTGGGGTAGCTAATTGCGCCCTGTTCACGCATTCGAAAGCCCGCGGAGCTCGCTCCGTGGGTTCCACGTGAGACCGAGAACGGAGTCGATGAGTTTCTCACTGGTCCAGAAGCTGCGGGACATCCCATTCGCGTTCGTCGACGTCGAGACGACGGGGGCGTCGGCGGATTTCGGGCACCGGGTGATCGAGATGGGGATCGCGCGCGTCGAGGGGGGCCGGGTCGTCGCGGAGTATTCAAAGCTGTTAGACCCCCAACGGCGGATCAGCGCGGGGGTGACGGCGCTCACGGGCATCAGCCAGGCGATGGTCGAGGGGAAGCCGACGTTCGCGGGCGAATTGCCGCGGATGCTCGAGCTACTGCGCGGGGCCGTGGTGGTGGGGCACAACGTGCGGTTCGACCTGGGATTCATGCGCAAGGAGTTCCGGGTCTGCCGGAAGGACCTGGAGCAGGAGATCGGCGACGTGCCCGTGCTGGACACGGTGCGGATTGCCCGCCGGCGGTTCGGCCGCGGGGGGAACGGGCTCCAGGTGCTGTCGCGCCGGCTCGGCATGGAGCCACCGATCGCCCACCGTGCCCTGGCCGACGTCCAGACCACCGTCGGCGTGTTCGAGCGCCTGCTCGAGCCGGTCGGCGGCTGGGATCTGCACCTGGCCGACGCCATGATGGCCCAGGGCGGCAAGATGGGCCTGCTGCCGCTCAACCCGCGCGAGAGTTTGCTGCCACTGGAACTGGAAGAGGCGCTGGACCTCAAGATCCCGGTGATGATGGAATACCTCGACGCCCGGCAAGCCAAGACCTGCCGGGTGATCCGGCCGATGCACGTGCGGCGGGTGGGCGGGGAGCTGATCCTGGTCGCGTGGTGCGAGCTGCGGCAGGCGCAACGGACGTTTAAGATCGAGCGGATCGTGCAGTTGGTGCGGGTGGAGGAGGGGGTGGTGGCGGTGCCGGGTCCGGCGGAGGTGGCGAACGGCGGCGCGTTGCCCGTCAGGGCAAACGACGTTATCGCCGAGACATGGGGGGCGAACGAGCAGGGCTCACGGACTTCGCAGAAGAGCCTCGGCGAGATCGCGGCGCTCGCGGTGGAGGGCGGGGGTCGTGTCGAGGCGCGCGCGGAGGACGTCCGCGATGACCAGTCCGGCATGCAACATCGTTCGGACGAAGGCGAGGTCCTTCCCTCTGCCCGCGGCCAGTTTGCTCACGGCGAGGTCGTGCGGGTCGAGGCACCAGCCGACGGCGCCCATGGTCCCGGGGGAGTCGACCTTAACGAGCCGATCGCGCCATCCGTCGGGAAGCACGGCGGTCGTCTCGTCGACGCCGTGGGCGTGATATCCGAACGTCTGGTGGAACAGCGACAGCTCGCCGATCGCGCCGTCGATCAAGATGGAACGGTCCGGCCGGTCTTTGGGGAAGACGTCGGCCTCCATCGAGACGGTCAAGTCGGCGGGGGCGTCGGGGTGGCTGCCGAGGATCGATTGGCTGCCGATAACCACGATGTCGCGGACGTCGGCGGTGGCGGCCGACGCGCGGATGATGTGTTCAAGCTGAGGGCGGGTCATCCTGAATGAACTGGAGGAGGATTGCGGTGCGCTGTTCCGCGGGGAGGAGTCCGGCGAATGGGTTCGACTGGCGAAGGCGGGTCGCGCGCTCGTCGTCGCCCGTGAGGATCGCGAGGACGCCGGCGACGGGGCCGTCCAGGACGGCGGCCCACTCGTTCAGCGTGGGCAGGACACGGGGGGACGCGGTCGCAGTCCAACGGGCGAGTGTCGCCCGGGCTTGATCGATCAGGGAGGGGTCCGCGCTGACTCGGGCGGCCAGGGCCCGTCCGAATGCCAGACTTCGACGGTCGATCGTGACGTGGTTTGGCATCCCTGCGAACCGTAGCACCGCAGGAGAGCGGGGGCAAGGGAGCGGCCGTCCGGCGCGGGCGCGCTGGCCGGGCCTCGTCGTACGCCACCCGCGGCCGTAGAATCACCAACGATGTCCAGCCCCGTGAAACCCAAAGTCGTCGTCGCGATGAGCGGCGGAGTCGACAGCTCCGTCGCCGCCGCCATGCTGCTGCGTCAGGGCTACGATGTGGTGGGCGTGTTCATGCGACTCGGGTCGCCGGGGGGCGTGGAGGAGGTTGAGGCGTGCGACCCGGTCGCCGGCGGGAAGAGCAAGCAGGGGTGCTGCTCGGTGCTGGATGCGGCGGACGCGCGGCGCGTGGCGGGCGTGCTGGGAATCCCGCTGTACGTGCTGAACTTCCAGGAAGACTTCGGGCGGGTGATCGACTACTTCGTGGCCGAGTACAACGCCGGTCGCACGCCCAACCCGTGCGTGCGGTGCAACGACTGGCTTAAGTTCGGCAAGCTCGCGCGGTACGCCGAAGCGGTCGGGGCGGAGTACGTCGCGTCGGGTCACTACGCGCGGGTCGGCCTGGACCCGGCGACCGGCGAGCGCGCGCTCATGCGCGGGCTCGATCACAAGAAGGATCAGTCTTACGTCCTGTTCGGCATGACCCGTCAGACGATGGAGCACACGCTCCTGCCGATCGGCGGGATGGAGAAGCCGGCCGTGCGCAAGCTCGCCGAGGAGTGGGGCCTGCCGGTCTTCAACAAGCCCGACTCGCAAGAGATCTGCTTCGTCCCGAACCAGGACTACGCGGGGCTGGTCAAGCGCCGCTCGCCCGAGACGTTCCGCGCGGGCGAGTTCGTGACGAAGGACGGCGAGGCGGTCGGGAAGCACGAGGGCCACCAGCACTTCACGATCGGCCAGCGCAAAGGCGTCGGCGTCGCGTTCGGGCGGCCGATCTACGTGGTCGACATCGAGCCGGCGTCGAACAAGGTCGTATTGGGCGAGAAGGACGATCTGCTGCGCACCGGGTTGATCGCCCGGCAGATCAACATCCTCGCGCCGCGCCTCGAGAACGCCGACGGCATGCCGTGCACGGCGAAGATCCGCTACAACCATTTGCCGGTCCCGGCCCGCGTGTGGCGGAGCGGAGCGGAGGAGCTGCGCGTGGAGTTCGAGGAAGCGCAGACCGCGGTGACGCCGGGGCAGGCAGTGGTTGTTTATGACGGGGAAGTGGTGCTAGGGGGCGGGTGGATCGAAAAGGGCGCGTAGCGCGGGCCTTGCCCACCGTTTCGGAGA
>DATHXE010000459.1:0-4780 GCA_035459845.1 Tepidisphaeraceae bacterium
AGAAGGCCTCCGCGTCGACCCCCACCGGCCGCGACCGCCCCAGGTGCGCCGCCAGCGCCAGCCCGGCCGCCAACGTCCGGACGGCCGGGGCGCCGGCGATCTCCACCGCGTGCCCGACGCCGCGGACGATCCGCCCGCCGTCCCAGAAGTCGGCGTTCGCAATCCGCAGCAGGCGCTCGAGCAGCACCGGCTCGGCGGACACCAGGCGGACGACCGCCGTCCCCGCGTCCGGCAGGTCGGGCGCGAGCCGGAGCAGCCGGTCCACGACCGCCGGCGGCCGCGCCAGCGCCGGGCAGTTCAGGAGCGGCGAATCGGCCGCAAATCCGTCCGGCGGTTGTGCTGCGGGCGAGCGATCGACGACCTCGCGTTGTTCACCTGCGACGAGCGCCATGGGTAGTTCCGCCCATGACGTACGATCCGCACGTCCCCGAGGGCAAACCCGGGCCACGCCCGTCCGATAATCGACGCATCACCGGCGACGGAATCCGCCGGTTCCTTGTCCCAACTCCCCCCCCTGCCTATATTCGCCCCGCTTGCCCGCGCGAAGAGTCGCCATTCTCGGTTCGACCGGCTCCATCGGGGTCAACGCGCTCGATGTCCTGGACCACTTGGGGCCGGACTTCAAGGTCGTCGCGCTGTCCGGCCACTCGAACGCCGACAAACTCCTAGCGCAAATCCGCCAGTTCCGCCCGTCCGCGGTCGCCGTAACGGACCCGGCCGCGCGACAAACCGTCGCCGCCGCGCTCGCCGCCATGGGCCCGACGGCTCCCCATCTCTACAACGACATGGCGGAAATGATCCGCCAATCGGACGCCGACACCGTCCTCGCCGCCGTTGTCGGCGCCGCCGGCCTGCCCGCCGTGTTCGCCGCCGTCGAGACGGGCAAGACCCTCGCGCTGGCGAACAAGGAATCGCTCGTCGTCGCAGGGTCGCTCCTGATCCCACTCGCCCGCAAGCACGGCGTACCGATCCTGCCGGTCGATTCCGAGCACTCGGCCATCTTCCAGGCGTGCCGGGCCGGCAAGCCCCACGAGATCAAGCGCCTGATCCTCACCGCCTCGGGCGGACCGTTCCGCAACGCCACCCTCGATCAGATCGAGAACGCCACGCTCGCGGACGCGCTCAACCACCCCACGTGGCGCATGGGGAACAAGATCACGATCGACTCGGCCACCATGTTCAACAAGGGCCTGGAGTTGATCGAGGCCTGCTGGCTATTTGACCTCCCGCCCGAGAAGGTCGACATCGTCATCCACCCCGAATCGGTCGTGCACTCGATGGTCGATTTCGTGGACGGCAACGTGCTCGCCCAGCTCTCGCCGCCCGACATGCGGACGCCGATCCAGTACGCCCTGACGTACCCGGCCCGCCTCCCGTCCAACAGCCGTAAGCTGGATCTCACCAAGGCTTTTAACCTGCACTTCCACCCGCCCGACGACGACCGGTTCCCGGCGATGCAGATCGCGCGCGAGGTCGCCCGGCGCGGGGGGACACTGGGGGCCGTGATGAACGCGGCGAACGAGGCGGCCGTAGAAGCCTTTACGTCCGGGAAGATCCCGTTCGGCATGATTTGGCGCGCCGTCCGGTATACAATCGATTGCCACACGGTTCAGCCCGCTCCCACGCTGGACGATCTCCTCGCAGCGGACCAGTGGGCCCGTCGCACGGCACACTCGTACCTTCAGGAGCAGGCGGTCGCACCGGCGAAGTCTCGTTGACTCGTCGCGCTCTGATAAGTCGTTAAGCCGAGCGCGGCGAGGTTGCTCCGTCCCTTCCACACACGATCCCGAATCCCCCTCATGATCGAATCCGCCTTTAACTTCCTCCTCCTCATCATCGGCTTCGGGTTCGTCATCTTCTGGCACGAGTTGGGGCACTTCCTGGCGGCCAAGAAGGTCGGCATCCGGGTCGAGCAGTTCGCCGTCGGCATGGGCCACGCCATCATGTCCTACCGCCGGGGCATTGGTTTCAAGTTCGGCAACACCCGCCAGGAGTACGAGCGCCGCGCGAAGTCGTACCTCGACAAGCACAACCCGTCGAAAGACGCGACCTATACCGAGGAGCAGATCGCCGTCGCCGGCGACGCGCTCGGCCTGGGCGAGACCGAGTACCGCCTGTCGTGGATCCCGATCGGCGGGTACGTGAAGATGCTCGGCCAGGACGACATGGACCCGAACCGCAAGGCCGACGACCCCCGGGCCTACAACAAGAAGTCCGTCGGCGCCCGCATGCTCGTCATCTCGGCGGGCGTGATCATGAACCTCATCCTCGCCGGGATCTTGTTCATGATTCTCTTCCTCTGGGGCTTCCGCGCCCCGGCCCCGGTCGTCGGACAGGTGCTGCCCAACTCGCCGGCACAGCGGGCCGGCGTTCTGCCCGGCGACGAGCTGATCTCGTACAACGGGCACCAGGTCCACGACTTCACGAAGCTGGTCCTGAACACGGCCCTGTCGGCGCCGGGCGAGCCTGTCGAGCTCGTGATCCGTCGCGACGGCGTCGAGCACAAGCTCCAGATCACCCCCGACAAGCGCACGCCCGACACCAAGACGTTCATCAGCGTCGGGATCTCCGGCTCGCCGAACCTGATCGGCCCCAAGCTGGCGCTCGACCCGACCGACCCGGCGCTCGAGCCGCCGGGCGTCCGCGACATCGCCCCGGGCGACACGATCGTCGAGGTCAACGGCAAACCGGTCCGCGCCGGCGACCCCAAGGCCGGCACGGCCGGCGACTTTGCGGTCCTCCACGCGGCCCTGCAGGACGCCACCCCCGAGAACCCGGTCAAGCTGACCGTCAAGGACGCCGCCGGCGCCACCCGCACGGTGGTCGTCCAGCCCCACCTGGGCGAGGAGGGCTTCTACCTCAACGACACGTTCGACATCGCCGGCATGCAGCCGCGCATGGCGATCTCGTTCATCGCGTCCGAAAAATCCCCCCTGTTCGAACACCGCAAGCGCATCACCGCGGGCGACGCGATCCAGGAACTGCTCGTCTACCCGACGCCCGACTCGCAGCCCAACCCCGTCTCCAACCCGTCCATTGATAAGTTCAAGAAGACCCTGACCGAGGCGGGCGAGAAGGACCAGTTCGTCAGCGTGAAGTTCGTCAAGCCCGACGGCAAGGTCGAGACGCTCGACAAGGTGAAGCCGGTCTCGATCAAGGGTGGCGGGTACGGGCTCAACTTCCGCCCGACGTTCGACGAGCTCAGCACCGTGGTCGCCGAGGTCGAACCGGGGTCTGTCGCCGCCAAGGCCGGGATCCCCGCCGGGTCGCGCCTGACGACGGTCAACGGGAAGCCCGTGAAGAACTGGTTCGACGTGCGCGCCGCCCTGCTCGCGGCGGGCCAGGGTGACGTGGCGATCGGCCTGATCAACCTCGCCACCGGCGCCACGGAAACCAAGACGCTGCCGCTCGACAAGGACGCATTCGCGCGGGTGCAAAACCTGCGGAACACAGCCAACGTCGTCCCGTACCTCGGGGAATTGATCCGCGTCCGACAGACCGGCAACCCGGCCGAGGCGCTCGCCTGGGGCGCCGCCGAGACGCGCGACCTGATCCTTCAGTTTTACGTGACCCTCCGCCGCATGATCAGCCGGGACGTCAGCCCGTCCAACCTCATGGGCCCCCTGGGCATCTTCAAGGCCGGGCACTCGTTCGCCAACCGCGGCGGGGACTGGCTGATCTGGTTCCTCGCCATGATCAGCGCCAACCTGGCGGTCGTGAACTTCCTGCCGATCCCGATCGTCGACGGCGGGCACTTCATCTTCCTGCTGATCGAGAAGATCATCGGCCGGCCCCCGTCCCGCAAAGTCCTCGAGACCGCCCAACTCGTGGGCCTGCTGTTCATCGGGTTCGTCTTCCTGTACGTCACGTTCAACGACATCTCTCGGTTCATGCAGTAGCGCTTAACGGGGCGCCCGGTCCGGTCGGGGGGGCGCGGCGTGCTCACTTCAGTGAGCGTGCCGAATACCCGGTGCCCCCGCGCGCTTGCCTTCACCCCGTCGGGTCCGCATCATGTCGGCCACACCGATGCTCGACTCTTTCCTCCGAAGCAACCTGCCGTTCCCCGTCCGCCGCGGGAAGGTGCGCGACGTCTACGACCTCGGCGAGCACCTGCTGATCGTCGCGTCCGACCGGATCTCGGCGTTCGACGTGATCATGCCCAACGGCATCCCCGACAAGGGCAAGATCCTCACGGCCCTGTCGCTGTTCTGGTTCGAGAAGTTCGGCCGGCAGTTCGAGCACCACCTGATCGCCGCGCGCGTCTCGGACTACCCCAAGGACCTGCACAAGTTCGCCGACCAGCTCAGGGGGCGGTCGATGCTGGTCAAGAAGGCCCGGGTCGTGCCGATCGAGTGCGTGGCCCGCGGGTACCTGGCCGGGTCGGGGTGGAAGGAGTACGCCCGGTCGCAGACGGTGTGCGGCGTGCCGCTCCCGCCCGGGCTCCACCAGTCGTCGGTCCTCCCCGCCCCGATCTTCACGCCGGCCACCAAGGAGGAGCACGGGCACGACATCAACATCTCGTTCGAGGAGATGGCCGCCCGCGTCGGTCACGCGGTCGCGCAGGCCTTAAAGGACAAGACGCTCGCGCTCTACGCGTCGGCCGCCAACTACGCCCGGACGCGCGGGATCATCATCGCCGACACGAAGTTCGAGTTCGGCCAGCTCCCCGACGGCCGGCTAATCCTGATCGACGAGGTCCTCACCCCCGACTCGTCGCGCTTCTGGCCCGCCGACGACTACGAGCCCGGCCACGACCAGTCCTCGTACGACAAGCAGTTCG
>DATHXE010000460.1:0-5574 GCA_035459845.1 Tepidisphaeraceae bacterium
TCCCACCTGGGCGGCGCGGGCGACGATCACGACGGGGATCGCCATGACCGCCCACGGGAGCAGGCGGAGGACGACGCCGCGGGTCGGCCGGCGGAGGAGCAGCGCGTCGATGACGAACGCGACGGCGGGGAGGGTGATCGCGGACGGCTTGGACAAGGTCGCCAGCGCGTAGAGGAGGGTGGCCGCGAGGTACGGCGGGAGGTGAAGCCGCGGGTGCGCGGTCGCCCGGAGGTAGAGCGCGAACGCGCAGAGCGAGAGCGAGCCGGCCAGGACGTCCTTGAGGCCGGAGACCCAGGCGACGGATTCGACCTGGAGGGGGTGGAGGGCGTAGAGGAGGGCGGCGGCGGCGGCGGGCCAATGGACGGTGGGCGGGTCGTCGCCGGCGTCGTCCGGCCGGGCCGCGCGGAGCAGGCGAACGAGGATCGAGTAGACGGCGGCGGCGGCGAGGGCGTGGAAGGCGAGGTTGAGCGCGTGGAACGCGGCGGGCTCGACGTGCCACCCGGCGGCGGGCTTGTCCGACCACGTGGCCGACGCGGTGGCGCCCCAGACGGTGTACGTGACGGGGATGTACAGGCTGAGGTCGGGGTGGGCCCAGAACCAGAGGACGCCGGCCGAATCCCACCTGGGCGGCGTGCCGGCGGGGGGGTGGAGGCGCGGGTTGCCGACGGTCGCGCCGTCGTCGATCGGGGAGAACGGGAGGGAAAGGACGCGCGCGAACACGACGAGCGTGACGCCGGCGACGAGCCAGGGGAGCGCGCGGACCAGTGGCGGGCGGCCGGTGGCGGGGATCGGATCGGAGAGGGTCATACGCGGTCGACGAGTGTAGCCGGGCTCGCGGGAGTTGGGAGGGCGGGCGGGCGTGATGGCGGGTTGTAATTTCCCGGCCGGTTCTTAGGCTCTGCGGGCTATGGCGGAACAGGCCCCGACCGGTGCGACGAAGCTGGTGATCGACGACGTGCGGCACGTGGCGAAGTTGTCGCGCCTGGCGCTGGACGAGGCGCGGCTCGCGCATTTGGCGCCGCAGCTCGAGGCGATCCTCGGGTACGTGGCGAAGATCGGCGAGGTCGACGTCGCGGGCGTCGAGCCGATGGCGCACGCGACGCCGATCGGCAACGTGTTGCGCGAGGACGTGGTGACCCCGAGCCTGCCGATCGAGAAGACGTTGCAGAACGCGCCGGAGCGCGACGGGGCGTTCTTCGCGGTGCCGAAGGTGATCGGGGGGGATGAGGATTCGGCGGGGTAAATGACCGTGGAATTGATCCTGTATCGAGCCGTGTCGTTCGCGGAACTGGCGGACGTCCGCCGGTGCGGGCGATTGCGTTCCGGCCCGGGATCGTGCGAGGGGAAACACTTGGCGTGCACGCGCGACGATGCCCGGCGCTGGGGCGAAGCGCTGTCGGGCGGCCAGGGGTTCGCCCTGCTCCGGGTCATGGCGGACGAGGCGGCAGTCACGACGTGGGTGTTTTGGGCGCGGCTGGACGGGATCGGGCCGGCGTATTTCGCTACAATCGAGGAACTCGCAGGTACGCGAGTCGAAGAGGTGATCGATGAGCCGTGAAGTCAGAGCAGTCATCCGGTGGGTGCCGACGTCGCGCGGCGGACGGCAGGCGCCGCCGACCCCGGCGGCGGGGTATACGTGCCCGGCCCGGTTCGAGAACGACGTGGACGCGGGCGGGACGCCGTCGGGGGCGCAGTGGTCGTTGCGGATCGTGTCGGCGGTCGAGCTGCGGACGGGGGAGGTCGTGGACGCGCGGGTCCGGTTCCTGTTGCCGGACGCGCCGCACGATTTGCTGCGCGACGGCGAGCGGTTCGAGATGCTGGAGGGGCGGCGCGTCGTGGCCAAGGGGGTGGTGCTGCCGGACGCGGTGGCCGCGCCCGCGCACATCAATGAGTTCGAGCTCGCGCTCCTCGGGTAAATGTCAGGAAGGCCCCCAAACCAATGTTGAGCTTTGACACGTTGATTGCGGCGCGGGACGCGGTTCGGCGGAGGGACATTTCTTCCGTCGAACTGGTCCGGCAGGCGCTGGACCGGATCGAGTCGGTCGACGACCGGATCAACGCCTTCAACGAGGTCGCGACGGGGCGGGCGATGGAGGTCGCGCGGAAGGTGGATAGCGGCGAGATCGCGGGCGAGTTGGCGGGCGTGCCGATCGCGCTGAAGGACAATTTGTGCACGAGCTGGGGGTCGACGACGTGCTCGTCAAAGATGCTCGAGAACTTCCGCGCGCCGTACGACGCGACGGTGGTGCGGAAGCTCGAGGCGGCGGGGGCGGTGATCGTCGGGAAGACGAACCTCGACGAGTTCGCGATGGGGTCGTCGACGGAGAACAGCGCGTTCGGGCCGAGCCGGAACCCGTGGGACGAGAGCCGGGTGCCGGGCGGGTCGAGCGGGGGGAGCGCGGCGGCGCTGGCGGCGGGGATGTGCGTGGCGAGCGTCGGGTCGGACACCGGCGGGTCGATCCGCCAGCCGGCCGCGCTGTGCGGGCTGGTGGGGGTGAAGCCGACGTACGGGCGGGTGAGCCGGTACGGGTTGGTCGCGTTCGCGTCGTCGCTGGACCAGGTCGGGCCGTTCGGGTGGACGGTGGCGGACGCGGCGCTGATGCTCAAGGTGATCAGCGGGCACGACCCGAAGGACTCGACGAGCGTGGCGGCGGCGGTGCCGGATTATCTGGCGAATCTGGAAGAGCCGATCAAGGGCCTGCGGCTGGGCGTCGTGCGCGAGTTCGACCACGCGGCGGGCATCGACCCGGAGGTGAAGGCGGCGACGGATGCGGCGATCGCGCGGTACCGCGAGATGGGGGCCGAGATCGTCGACGTGTCGCTCCCGACGACGGACTACGGGATCGCGGCCTACTACATCATCGCGCCGTGCGAGGCGTCTTCGAACCTCGCCCGCTACGACGGCGTGCACTACGGACATCGCACAAAGGAGCCCGTGAGCGACATCGTCGAGCTGTTCTCCAAGAGCCGGGCCGAGGGGTTCGGCGAAGAGGTGCAGCGGCGGATCATGATCGGTACGTACGCGCTGTCGAGCGGGTATTACGACGCGTACTACAACCGGGCGCTGAAGGTCCGCCGGCGGATCAAGGAGGATTTCGACCGGGCGTTCAAGCGGTGCGACGCGATCGTGTGCCCGACCAGCCCGGTGCCGGCGTTCCCCGTCGGCGAGAAGAGCGGCGACCCGATGCAGATGTACCTGTGCGACGTGTTCACGGTGACGTGCAACATCGCGGGGATCGCGGGGATCTCGCTGCCGAGCGGGTTCACGGCGGGCGCGAAGCCGCTGCCGATCGGGCTGCAACTGCTCGGGCCGCACTTTTCGGAGGAGAAGTTGCTGCGGGTCGCGCGGATGTATGAGGCGGCGACGGCGTGGCACACACGGCGGCCTTCGTAAGCGCGCATGAGTGAGCTGCAACGCAACGCGTTACTGACGGGTGGACAATCGAGCGGCGTTCTCGGGAGAGCGGGCATCGGAAATCGATCGCGTCAGCAGGTCGTTGACCTGCAGCTGTCTGCGCGTGTCGCGCGAATCGGTGGGCAGAGCCCATCCTACTTGAACGTCTTCGTCTCGATCGCGCCGCCTTTGGTGATTGTGAGTGTGATCGCACCCGTTGTGTGCGTTCGTTGGAAGGGGATCTGGCGCTCGGCGACGAGCGCGTCGAACGAGCGCTGTTTGCCGGTGAGGGTGTTGTCGTTGGAGGCGAGGATGAGGGTGGGTCGGACGGCGTCGAGGAGGGCGGCGGTGGCGGCGGGCTCGGCGCTGCCGTGGTGGGGGGCGATCAGGATGTCGGCGCGGAGGGCGGCGGGGTGGGTGGCGAGCAGGGTCAGAATTGCGGGGGATTGGACGTCGCCGGTGAAGAGGATGGATTTGCCGCGGCAGGTGAGCTTGAGGACCTGGGAGGTGTTGTTGGGATCGGCGAGCCCGCCGCGAGGCTTGGCCACTTCGGTGGCCGAGTGATCAGGTAAGTCCGACGGGGGCCACAGGACTTGGAGGGTCGTGAGGTCGTCGAGGGCGAGGGTTTGACCGGCGCTGAGCGATTCGATGCGGACGCGGTGGGCTTCGAGGGCGCTCAGCGCGAAGCGCGCGGCCGGGTTGCGCTTGGCGTGGAGGTGAAACTGCGGCGTCAGGAGCGCGCGGGAGACGCCGGGGCCGTCGGCGAGCGCGGGGAGGGCGGAGAAGTGGTCGAGGTTGGCGTGGCTGATCATCGCGGCGTCGATCGTGGTCAGGCCGCGGTGGCGAAGGAACGGGCGGAGGATGCGGCGGTGGACGTCGGCGATCGTGGACGAGCCGGCGTCGATCAGGAGGGTCTGGCCCTCGGGGAGCTCGACGACGCAGCACTGGCCGGCGCCGACGGAGAGGAGCGTGAGGCGCAGCTCGGGCCCGTGACGCGGGGCGAAGCCCAGGAGGAGCGGGAGGAGCAGGACCATCAGGCCGGCGGCGACGGCGCCGCTCTTGAAGGCCCGGCGAAGGGCGGGGCGCGCGGTGGGGATCAGCGGGAGCGCGAGCAGCGCGTAGAAGAGCAGGACGACGAGGATCGGCAGCGCGGGCAGGGCGACGTCGCTCCCGGGCCAGGTGGCCATCCAGCCGACGAACGAGCGCATGGCGGCGACGGGCCAGGCGGCGGCGGCGGCCCAGGCGGGGGCGAGCCACGGCAGGAGCAGCGTGAGCACGACCTTGAGCAGGCCGGCGATCATGGCGGTGAAGACGATCGGCGCGAGGAGGATGCTCGCGGGGATGGCCCAGGGGTTGAGCTGGTCGAAGTGGCCGATGATGAGCGGGGCGGAGACGAGCCAGGCGACGACGGCGGCGGCGAGGATCTTCGCTCCCTCGGCGCGGAGGTATCGGCGAACCTTGCCCGCGCGGGACGGCTGGATGCCGAAGGACATCAGGACGCGGTCGTCTTCGGAGATGCGGTTCATCGAGCCGGCGAAGGGGCCGGCGAGGATCATCAGACCGAGCACCGTGCCGAAGGAGAGCTGGAAGCCGGGGTTGTAGAGGTCGAGCGGGTTTGCGATCAGGAGCGTGATGAGCGTGAACGCGAGGAGTTGAACGCCGTCGACGCTGCGGCGGAGGAGCATGGCGAGGCCGAACGTTTGGCAGAGGACGATCGAGCGGAGGACGGGCGGCGACGGGAGGGCGATCAGGCCGTAGAGGAGGACGAACGCCATCATGACGACGGCGGAGCGGCGCGGGGTGACGCGGGCGAGGCGGCAGAGGAGGTAGACGAACCCGCCGAGGACGGCGACGTGCAGGCCGGAGATGGAGAGGTGGTGGCTGGTGCCGGTGCGCTGGAAGTCGTCCTGGACGTCGCGGAGCTGGGGGTCGGGGTCGCCGACGAGGAGGGCGCGGAGGAGGGCGTGGTCGAGCGAGCGGTCGGGGCCGAAGCCCTTGTCGAGCAAGTTGCGGGCGGACTGGCGGAGGTCGTGCAGCGGCGACCATGCGGGCGGGGCGACGACGCGGATGGATTGGGGTCGCTCGACGGAGAGGGAGGCGAGGACGCGCTGGCCGCGGTAGTAGGTGGCCCAGTCGAACTCGCCGGGGTTGGCGGGCGGGGCGGGGCGCGAGAGGCGGCC
>DATHXE010000461.1:0-2618 GCA_035459845.1 Tepidisphaeraceae bacterium
GGGGGATTGCGAACATTTGGGGGGTGGGGTGGTATTGCTGATGCCAAGGGTGGGCACCGGGGGGCGGGAGCAGGGCCGTTGAAGCGACCCTGCCGACCGAGCGTCGCTCCGTTCGCCGACTGTTTGCACGACAACACATGAAGTATCGCTGCGTTCTATTGGGCCTGGTCGGGTTGCTGCCGTCGCTCGCGACGGGCGGGAGCGTCACGCTCCGGGACGGGCAGACGGTGACGGGGGACGTCAAGTTCGACGGCGGGAAGCTGACCGTTACGCCCAAGGGCGGGCCGGCGCGAGAGCTCGTGCTGGACCAGGTCGAGCGGGCGACGTTCGGGGCGGAGCCCGCCGGTGCGGCGGCCGCCGCGGTGGAAGATCCGATCGTGACCGCGCGGTCGAAGAAGGAGCGCGACAAGGAGCGAATCAAGGAGGCCAAGACCCGGCGGATCCTGGCGGAGTACTTCGAGGGCGGGGACTTCAAGACGCGCCTGCTCGTGAAGTACGTGTCGACGATGGACGCGTACTGGACGCCGAACGACCGGCCCGACCCGGTGGTGCCGTCGTTCTGCGCAGTACGGTACAGCGTTCGGTTCACGCCGACGCGCACGGGCGATTACACGTTCGCGTACGACTCGGCCGGGCACGCGCGGGTGCTGATCGACGGAAAGCAGGTCGCGCAGGACGAGGGGAGCAAGCCGGGCGGGAAGCTGATCGAGGGGGTCCGACTGACCGAGGGCAAGCCGGTCGACATCGTGTTCGAAGTGGTGAGCGGGCGGATGGGGTTCAAGAGCATCTTTCACGGTCGCGGAGCGGGGATCACGACGATCTGGTATCAAACGTCGGCGTTCGCACCGCCACCGGGCGCGCCCGAGCCGCCGGTCGTGGCGGTCACGAGCCCGCCGGACGGGGCCTACTACCGCGCCCCCAAGTCGGTCACGCTGACGGCCGACGCGCAGGTCGAGGCGGGAAAGATCGCGCGCGTCGATTACATCGCCGGCAAGACGCTGATCGGCACCGCCGAGAAGGCGCCGTTCGCGTTCGAATGGAAGGAGCCTCCGGCCGGCTTCCACCGGATCACCGCGAAAGTGACGACCGAGGCGGGGGTGAGCGGGGTCAGCGGGCAGACGTACGTGGCGATCGCCGGGCGCGGCGGCGACGCCGGCCACGCGATGCCGGCGCCGTGGGGCGAGCAGACCGTGTTCGAGAAGAAGCGTGAAGACCAGCCGGTCGGCTCGTGCACGTACGACAACGGCGTGTACACGCTCAAGAAGGCCGGCGGGCAGATCCCGGACAACGACGACGGGTGTCACTTCGTGCACCAGCCGGTGAAGGGCGACTTCGCGCTGGTCGCCCGGCTCGTGTCGTTGACCCCGCACGACCCGATCGTCGGGCCGGTCGCCGGGATCATCGTCAAGGAGCGGCTGAGCGCCGACGGGCGGTTCGACGCGGCGCTGGTGACGGCCCAGGGCGTGGTCTCGTCGAAGAAACAGGACTCGTATCTGAAGCCGGCGAACACCGAGCGGCCGATGAACGAGGTGCTCGGGATCACGGACCCGAAGGCCGAGCCGGCGGCGCCGAAGAACATCTGGCTCAAGATCCAGCGGCACGGGTCGCGCTTGCGGACGTTCACGTCGCTCGACGGGAAGGCGTGGGACCTGCTGTCGAACGACCACGTGGCGCTGCCCGAGCAGGTGTACGCGGGCGTGTGCGCGATGAGCCGGAGCCTGGAGACGCCGGCGGTCGCGGTGTTCGACAACGTGGAGTTGACGCACGGCGCGCCCGCGATGGCGGAGACGACCGCGGGAATCCTGTTCACGTCGGGGTCGTTCCTGGCGTGCGACGTGTCGTCGGTCAAGGACGGGCTGGTGTATTACAGCCGCGACGGCAAGACGCGCCTGACGACCCCGCAGGCGAACGTCGCCCGGCTCGTGTACCGGGCGATTCCGTCGGAGATGTCACAGAACGTCCCGGCGGGCGCGTCCGGCGTCCTGCTCGCGTCCGGCGATTTCGCCGACGGCGAGATCCGCGACGTGTCGTACCGGGTGTCGATGACCAACCTGGTGTTCGGACCGCGCGTGTTCACGATCAAGGGCGGGGAGAGCGTGCTGGCGGTCGTCTACCGCGACGTGGCGACGCCCGCCAAGCCGCCACGGTACACGGTGACCGCGGCGGACGGCTCGGTCTACCGCGCCGACGAGATCAAGGTCGAGCAGGGCAAGCTGTCGCTGACCGACGCGGCGCTCGGGGCGGTGGAACTCGCGGGCGGGGCGGTTGCCGAGTTGCGGATGAAGTAGCGCGCGCCGCTTGCGGCTTCGCCCCGCGGTTTCTCACCAAGTCGAAATCTCGGGCCCGGGTGGGGCAAGTCGGTGTCGCGCGAGCGCTACTCGGGATGTACTCGCGCGGCGACCGGCTCGCCCCGGCCCGGGCTCGATCTCTTCAATCGCTAAGTCGCAGACGGCAGGACCCGCGTCACGCGAGTTCGTCGCCCGGGGGGGCGGCCTCCTTTCGCAGGCTGACGACCGCGCCCAGCGCCAGGACGACGAAGCTGGCGACGACGGCGACGACGCCCCACGCCATCGGCGTGGTCGGGATGAGCGCCTTGAGGGCGGCCAGGAGTTGGTCCG
>DATHXE010000462.1:0-4931 GCA_035459845.1 Tepidisphaeraceae bacterium
GCGCGCCGGCTCCACATGCTCGTCGTCCGCGTACTCCGCGATCCGCCCCGCCCACGGCCCAGGCCCGCTCGACCGCCGCGCCTGCCGCTCCGCCAGGAGCTGCTGGTACGACGCGCACGCGTCGTAGTACCCGAAGCAGTAATCGAACGCGTGGTCCAGCTGGTCCAGGCTGAAATGGTCGGAGCACCGCGAATCGGCGCGGTTCAAAAACGGACAGTGGTGGCCTCGGTCGGACATATGCCAGCCTCACTCGTGACCCACGGACTGCGGGCCGGCGGCACGTCCTTGCGCCACCGTCACGCCCGGGCATACCTATCGGCCGGCGCCCGGGCGGAACGTGAAAATGAGGTCCGATAAATCGGACGGCGAGAAATTCACCCCCCATCACCTCATCCCCTCACCGCCCCATCTCTGCGCTCCATCCCCACCCCCTCACATCAGCCCCCTCAACACCTCCAGATTTACCGCATCCCACTCCCGCCCGTCCGGCGACTTCCCCTTCGCCGTCTCCAAAATCTTCGGCGTCCCCTTCCACCGCTTGTCCCGCACGATCGGCCGAAAGCCCTCCACCCCGATCGTCCCCACCCCAATATGCTCGTGCCGATCCACCCGGCTCCCCAGATCCTTCTTCGAGTCGTTCAAGTGCCACACGAGCACGCGATCCAGCCCCACCGTCCCCTCGATCTCTTTGCACAGCCCCGCGTACTTCCGCCCCCGAAAGTCATACCCCGCCGCGAACAAGTGCGCCGTGTCCAGACACACCCCCAACCGCTCCGGCGCCCCCACCTTCTCCATGATAGTCGCCAGGTGCTCCAGCCGATGCCCCAGGCAAGTCCCCTGCCCCGCCGTGATCTCCAGACACGTCACCACGCCCTTCGCCAACTTCTTCGGCACCCGCGAGTGCACGACATCCAGCGCCGCCGCCACCCGCGCCAGCCCCTTCCCCTCCCCGCACTCCATGTGCGCCCCCGGGTGCGTCACCAGGTACGGAATCCCGAGCACCACGCACCGCGTCAACTCCTCCACGAACGCGTCGATGCTCTTGTTCCACATCCCCTCGTCCGGCGACGCCAAATTGATCAGGTACGAAGCGTGCGACACCGTCTGCTCGAACTTCAGCCGCTGGCAATGCGACTTCCACTCCCCGACCGCCGCCTCCTCGAGCGGCTTGGCGGCCCACTGCTGCTGGTTCTTCGTAAACACCTGCACGCACGCCATCCCCAGCGTCTCCGCCGAAAGGAGCGCGTTGTGCATGCCGCCGGCGATCGAAAGGTGGGATCCGAACATCGTTCGGCCGAAAGTAACAGGCCGGTCCGCCATCGCAAGGCTGGCGACGTCCTCCGCTCACCCGCGTGCGGGCCGGCCACGAGCTCCACCACGGCGCCCTACTCCCCCCGCAGCTTCGCCCACTTCTCCTCAAGCCCGGCCCCGGCGCGCACGCCGGGCAGCGCGGCCTTGTCCTCGGCGCCTTCGGCCCCGAAGACGTTACCCTCCAACGTGTAATCCTCGGGCTTGCCCTTGAACCGGGTCGGGCCGCCGCTCGCCCGGTAGACCAGGTTCTCCTTCACGAGGAACCCCTTCGACCCCGCGTCGAAGTACAGCCCCGGGTTCGGCGATTGGTGCGCGTACCGTCCCCGCTTGACGTCGTGCAGATGGTTGTTCCGAATCACCGTCCCCGGCTGGAACCCCAGCGTGTACACGGCCCCGCCGTCCGAAACCTCCCGCATCACGTCGTGCACGTGGTTCCACTCGATCACATTGTCGCGCACCAGCGTCGGCACGCCCTTCCACTCCCACCCGACGCTGATCCCGGTGTACGGCAGGTCCGTCACCAAATTGTGAGCGATGACGGTCTCGCGCGCGAACCCGACCCAGATGCCGCACGCCCCCAGGAACGCCGTGCCGCAGTCGTGGACGTAATTGTTCGCGATCCGGTTCTTCTCCGGAATCGTCTTCTCTTCATTCCGGTACCCGATGCCGATCCCGTTGCCGGCCATATCGTGGACGTGGTTGCCCTCGATCACGTTCCCCCGGCACCCCGCCCGCAGTTCGATCCCGTTGCTGCCCCCGTGAGTAAAGGTGCACCCGACGAACGACCCGTTCTCGAGGTATTCGCCCTGCACCATCGCCGGCAGCCCGTTGAACGCGTCCCCGTCGTACTGGAAGCACGCCTGCCGGCCGTGGTGGCCGATGTCCGGCAGCGCGTACCCGTTGTGCGCGAACGTGAGCCCGCGGAACGACAGGTCCCGCACCGGCGCCTCCGCCGTCCCCCGCACCAACACCACGTGCTCGAGCCGTGGGGCCACGACCTGCGCCTTCGCCAGGTCCTCCCCCTCCCGCGGCATGTAGAACAAGGTCCGCCCCGCCCGGTCCAGGTACCACTCCCCCGGCTCGTCGAGCATCTCCCGCGCGTTCTCGAACCAGAAAAATCGCTTCGACGTCGGGCGGTTCCTGCCCCAGTACTTGGCGTGCGGCGGCATCAGCGTGATCCGCCCCGTCTCCCGCTCAACCGCCTGGATGCGCTTGTGGAAGCTCGCCCAATTGATGTTCACGACGACCTCGACGTCGTTCAGGTTCTTCCAGTCCGCGAGGTATTTCGGATCGACGGTGAGCACCTGCGAGTTCGCGTCCTTGCTCAGTTGCTCCGCCGCCCCGCGCAGGGCGTAGTCCTTCGCCGACCGGTTCGGGAACCGCGCCCGGACGGCGCGCGTCCCGTCGACGAACAGCCCGCGGAACGACCAGGCGTACGCGTCCGGCACCCGTGCCGACCACACGCCGCCCTCCTTCCGCACCCAGCCGCCAATCGTCCGGCCCCCGCTCAGGATCGGCTTCGCCCCGTCCGCCGCCCGCCACGTACACCCCGAGTCCGCCGCCGTGAAGACCAGCGCCTCGTCCAGGAACCACGTCCCACCGTGCACCACGACCGTGGCCCGGCCGGCCTCGCGCGCCAGCGCCTGCGCGCGCGACAGCGTAGCGACCGGCGCCGCCGCGCTGCCGCCATTCTCGTCCTTCCCGGTCACGGCGACGTGAACCTCCGCCCCCGCCGCGCGCGCGGTCCCGCCCTGCGACCCCACGAACAGCGCGGCGATCACCACGATCGCCCCCCACACCACGCGCAAGCCCGTCCGAGAACGCGCCGTCCGGGCGCGGCCGTGGGTCATGCACTCGGGAACTGCCATCGCTTTACTCCTCAGGGGTTCGCGGGCGGCCGTCCGACCGATCGCGCCCGATCGCCATCGGACAACCGCGCGCACACGCCGCCGCGGCTTCTACGCCCCAACTACCGCCCCGTGGAATCCGCCGACGACGCTTGCGCAACACACGCATCGTCTCAGGTCGTGGCACCGGTCGTGCGATCGCGCTCCGAAGCCCACGGAGCTTGCTCGGTGGGTTGCGCCTCCTCCACCCGCTCCCCCTACGCCGGGTGCGGACCTCAATCGACGCCCCGCCCCTCGCGCGGTACTACCTTCATGCCCCCGCGCCTCCTCACCCCCCTGCTCGCCCTCCTCCTCGCCTCCGCCGCCCTCGCCGACCCGCCCAAGCCCCCCGGCCTCACGGGCCCCGTCGGCCCGCGCGGCGCCGAGCCCAAGCGCGTCGGCACCTTCCTGATCGACAAGCCAGGCGTCTACGAAGACTACCTCGTCGACGTCCAGTTCGCCGAGTTCGACGCCGTCCGCATCAAGGCCGACAACGTCACCCTCCGCCGGTGCGAGATCCGCAACGGTCGCCGCGACGCCGTCGAGGTCTACGCCAAGGACGTCCTCATCGAGGACTGCAAGATCCACCACTTCCTCGGCGGCTCGTTCAAAGACCAGAAGGACGCCCACGGCATCACCGGCCAGCCCACGCGCCTGACGATCCGCAATTGCGAGATCGGCCTGGTCTCCGGCGACTGCCTCCAGTTCGACCCCGGCCGAAAGCCGTGGACGGACGTCGTCGTCGAGAATTGCCGCCTCTACGCCGCCCCCCTGCCCGCCGACGCCGCCGACTTTAAGAAGGGCGAATCCCCAGGCGAAAACGCCGTCGACACGAAGCAGTCCGCCGCGAACCCGCGGTCGAAGATCACCCTCCGCGACTGCGTCTTCGAAGGCTTCTCCAAAAACGGCTTCATCGGCAACCGCGCCGCCCTCAACCTCAAGAACCACGTCGAGGTGATCGTCGAGCGCTGCGTCTTCGACGACAACGAGATCGCCGTCCGCGCCCGCGGGCCCGGCAAGAAAAAGAACCCGCTCGGCGGCGCCCTCGTCGACCTGGTCGACTGCGCCTTCTACCGCTCCCCCGTCGCCATCCGCGCCGAGGACGACATCGCCCGCCTCCACCTCACCCGCCCTCGCTTCGACGCGAGCGTCGAAAAGAAACTCCACACCGTAGGCGGCAAACCCGCCGGCCTCAAAATCGAAGACGAACGCCCCGCCGACCCGCGCGAGAAGCGATGACCCCTCCATCCGCCATCGTCCATCCTCCATCCTCGTATTCCCGCCCGTGGCCATTCCCCCCGCCCCCGCATATCATCCCCCCGATGTTCGACAAGAGTTTCGTCCAGTGGTGGGTCGGCCGCATCGTCCCGTTTCGCGACGTCACGCCCGACAAGCTCGAGGCCGAGCGCGAGGCCATGGAGCACCTCCAGGAGTACAACAAGCACTACACCGAGTTCCTCCAGGACGCCGTCTTCCCCGTCGTCGACGACCTCGTGAAGATGCTCGCCAAGAACCGCATCGTCCACCGCGTCTCCACCAGGGGCAACCAGCTCGCCCTCCGCGTCCGCCTCGCCTGGCGGTGGGCCGAGCTCGGGATCAGCCAGACCCACGAGGACTGCGTCACCTTCGAGCACCACATCATCACCGAGGGGGAGAAGCGCGGCGAAGAGCGGGCCGAGGACCATTCGCACCAGTACGACTTGCGCGACCCGCTGCCCAAGACGATCGCCGAGC
>DATHXE010000463.1:0-16178 GCA_035459845.1 Tepidisphaeraceae bacterium
CGGCCGCTGAGGACGGGGAAGTAGGCGACGTTGTGGTGCGTGACGATGCGGCCGAGGACGGAGTCGGGGGTCTTGGTTTGCCAGCGCACTGCGCCCGTCTTGCGGTCTAAGGCCATGACGACGCCCGCGGGGGTGGGGCTGACGTTGACGAAGTCGCTCGTGCCGCCGCCGACCAGGACGAGGTCGCCGGCGAGGGTGACGGGGCCGGTGACGGGGTAGGGGGCCGCGGTGCGCCAGAGTTCGCGCTTCGCGCCCTTGAGGTCTTCGTCCGCCTCGGGGCGCAGGGCGACGACGGCGTTGCCGTTGAAGCCGGCGCCGATGTAGACGGTGCCGTCGTCGGGGTGGATCGCGGGCGACGACTCGGGGTCGTTGACGGCGTGCTTCCAGAGGGTCTTGCCGGTGGAGATCTGCACGCCCAGGACGAACCCGGGGTCGCCGGTGGGCTTGTGGTTGGCGTCCTCGATCGCGCCGGCCCCGACGACGACCAGGTCCTTCCAGACGGCCGGGGAGGATTCGATGTGCAGGGACGTCTGGACCTTCCAGCGGGCCGCGCCGGTCGCGGCGTCGACGCAGATCAGGGCGCAGTCCTTATCCTCGTGCAAACCCTGGCCGACGATCAGCGACTTGCCATCCGGCGACAGCACGGGCGAGGAGAAGAAGGCTTTCAAGTCGTCGTCGCCGTGCTTTTCGATCTTCCAGAGAAGTTGGAGGTCCTTGTCGAGGGCGAAGAGCTGGCCGATGAAGCTGCCGACGTCCTGGATGGCGGCGCCGGCGAAGACGCGGCCCTGGGCGCCAGGGGGGTCGGTGGCGGGGCCGGTGAGGACCATCATCCCCTCTTCGGGGTTGTACTCGCGGACGGGTTTGACGCCCGTCGTCTTGGCGGCGAACTGTTCGTCCCGAAGGAGTTTGTGCGCGAGCTTGGTCCAGTCGCCCTCGGGGATGGGGAGGGCGGACGTGTTCGCCGCTGCCGCGCCCCGCGCGGCGACGGCCGGGGCGGGGGCGAAGGCCCAGGCGAGCAGGAAGTAGAGGCCGACCCCGCCGAGAACGATGGGAACCGGCAGCCAGGGTTTGCGTCGAAGGAGGGCGAGCAGGGCCGAGGGTTTGAAGAGGATGCCGAAGAATGTCGCGATCGGCGCGATCAGGAGCGGGCCGAGCGCGGCGCCGGCGTTGACGACGATCGGGACGACGCCCAGATCCACGGGCAGTTGCTGCATTCCTTGGCACCTCTTCGGGGCTCAGTATCATCCGGCCCGCGCCCCACTGGGTACCGCGGCGGCGCGGGCGACGCAAGAATCGCGGCCGAGGCGGGTCATCGGGCCGCCCCTATCTTCCGTCTCAAGCCCGCGTATCCTCTGCTGGTCAATACCTGACCGGCGATCGGACGTTTGCTCGCCAGTTTCGTTCAACGGCTCACACGGCATCGGGTAAAAAAACCGCAAGCGACTCGCACCGGGGATACATGGAGGTTTGGATGCAGCGACAGAAGCGCGTGGGTGACGGCAGGGCTCGCACGTGGGGTGCCCTCGCGATGGCGGCCGCCCTCGCGGTGACCCAACTGACCGGGGCGGTCCCGCTGCTCGCCGCCGAGCCGACCCCGGCCGAGGTCAAGGCCCAGAAGGCCAAGGAGGCTGAGGCGCTCAAGCAGAAGGAGGCGGAGGCCAAGAAGGCGCGCGAGGCCGAGGCCGCCGCCAAGGCGCAGAAGGAGGCGGAGGCGAAGAAGGCCGAGGCCGCGCGCAAGGAGGAGGAGCGGAAGGCCGCCGAGGCCGCGAAGAAGCAGCAGGAAGAGGACCGCTACGCCGCCGCGATGCTGAATCAGGCGAAGCAGGCGGCCGACGGCGGCAACTTCCCCCACGCGATCACCAAGTACCGCGAGTTCGCCGGCCGCTTCCCCAAGCGGCCCGAGATCGCGCAGGCCCGCTGGGGGATGGTCAGGGCGATGGTCGACCACGTCGACAAGGACTGGAACGCGATCGCCAATGAGCTCCAGCAGGTCGTCGAGTTGAAGGACCTCCCCGACCGCGGCAGCGCCCACTACTGGCTCGGCGTCGCATTGCGGGTCACGGGGGAGCAGATGCTGGACGGCGCCCGCGGTGCGAAGGCCGAGGCGCAGAAGGAACAACTCGCCAAGGCCAACGAGCGCCTCGCCCAGTCCGCCCACCACTACGCGATCGCCGAGGCGGCGCTGACCGCGTCGGCCCCCAAGCCCGCGCCGGACGCCAAGGACCTGTCGCCCGCGCTGGACCTGGCGGCCAAAGCCCGCGCCGAGGGCGCGGAGACGCTTTGCACGGCGGGGAATTACAAGGAGGCCGCGGAGCGCGCCAAGCCGTTCGTGACGGACCCCGCGCTCGCGAAGGCGACCCAGCGAAGCGTCGGCCTGCTCGCGCTGGGGCGGGCGTTGGTGGAACTGAAGGATTATGCCGCCGCCTTTGCCGCCCTCGCACAGATCGCGCCGTTCGACCAGCCGTCGGTCGGCCTGCAGGCCCGCATGCTGATCGCGCGGATCAAGGCGGAGACGGGCGAGCGGCCCGAGGCATCCGCCGAGTACGGCGCGGTCGTCAACGACTATGTTACGAAGCAGCGGAAGGCGGCCGAGGAATCGCTGCGTAATCGCGAGGCGTGGCGCGGCAAGGCGCTGGAGCAGCGGCGGGCCGAGGAGATGGTGCGCGGGACGCCGGAGTACGTCATCGCCGCGGCGTTCGAGGGCGGCCGGCTCGCGTTCGACTACGGCCAGCTCGGCGACGCGCAGGCCCGCCTGCTCCTGGTCGTCCAGCAGTCGCCCGACGGCAATGTGAAGCAGCAAGCCCAGCTCCTGCTCGGCGCGTGCCTCGCCCAGCAGAAGTCGCCGGAGGCGGAGCGCCAGCTTCGGCCCGTGGAGAACGGCCCGCTCGGCGACCAGGCCCTGCTGTGGATCGGCCGGCTGCAGCGGAGCCTGGCGGACGTGAACAACGCCGGCCAGTCGCAGAACCAGTACAAGGCCGCCGCCGCCAGCTTCGCCAAGTCTGCCGAGATGGCGCTGAAGCTCGGGGACGCCGGTAAGACGCGGCGTGGCGAGGCGCTGCTCGAGCAGGCCGACACGCTCGTGTTGATGAAGGACTACAAGACCGCCGCGCCGATCTATGCGACGTTGGCGATGGATGCGTCGGATGGTGATCGTGCCGAGTTGGCCGCCGAGCGGCACATCACGGCGCTCGCCAAGGGTGGCGACTTCGCCGCGAGCGATGCCGCCGCGACCGCGTTCCTGACGAGGTATCCAAAGAGCATGGCCCGGCCGACGGCGCTCTACTGGCAGGCGCAGAACGCCTACCAGCAGGGGGTCGAGCTCGCCAAGAAGCCGGAGACGCAGCCCCAGGCCAAACAACTTCAGGAGAAGGCCGCGGCCCAGTTTCAGGCCGTCGCCGAGAAGTACCCCGAGTCCGCACAGGCCGGACCCGCGCGGTTCGGCGTGGGCATGTCCTACTACCGTCGGGGCGAGTGGGACCAGGCGGCGAAATTCCTGGGCGCGATCGCCGAGTCGGATCGATCGGGCGAGCTGGCGATGGCGTCGTACTATGAGGCCGAGGCGCGGCTCAAGACGCTCCCCGAAGGCGCGGCCGACGACGCCCTGTCCGCCGCGCGGCTCGCGGGCGGGCTAGAGCTGATCGCCAAGCTCCTCTCCGGGTTCGTCGCTTCGAATGACAACCTCCCCGAGACGCCTGACGCGATGCTCAAGCTGGCCGACGTGTACCAGCGGAGCGCCGCTCTGCTGGCCGACCAACAGGCGCGGACGCAGTCGTACCAGTCGGCGCGGGAGACGTACGAGAAGCTGTTGCAGAAGTTCCCCAAGCACCCGGCGTTCGCGCAGGCGGTGATGGACCGGGCCCGCCTGATCGCGGCGGTCGGCGACCCGGGCGGCGCGATCAACGAGCTCAATCGCTTCCGAAACGACGCCGTCCTGGCCAAGACGGATGTCGCCCCGGTCGCGCTGGTGAAGCTCGCGCAGATCATGACCCAGCACGGCCGGGCGGTCGACGCGGCCGTCATGCTCGAGAAGGCCCGCCAGCAGTATGAGCCGGGACTGAAGGCCGACCCGGCGAAGGCGGGCGTGGTCGCGCAGCTGATCCTCGCGCACGGCCTGGCGCTGAAGGAGTCGAACAAGCCCAAGGAAGCGCTGGCGCTGTTCGAGACGGTGACGAAGGATTACGCGAGCACCCCTGAGGCGGCCGAGGCGTCGCTGGCGTCGATCCAGGTGCGCAAGGCCGACGCGGTCGCGAAGCTCCGGCAGGCGCGCGAGGCGGTCGCCGGTCAGCCGCTGGACAAGCCAGTCGACGCGAAGGTGCAGGCGCACCAGGACGAGGCGGTGAAGGTCGCCGCCGACATCGCCGCCGCCTTCGTCAAGCACGCCGAGCGGATCGAGGAGAAGTCGGCCGGGTCGGACCTGCACGTCCGCACGCTCCGCGACGCGGGCTCGACGTGGGCCGCGATCGGCGAGGCCGAGGTCGAGAGCGTCCGTCGCGCCAAGGCCGCCGAGTCGCTCAAGAAGCTGACCGACCGGCTCGCCAAGACGCCGCCCGTCGGCAAGAGCAACTCCGCCCCGCGCCCGGCGGAGCTGAAGCTGGCCGCGATCCCGCTAACGCCCGCCGAGGTCAAGGCCCGCGAGTTCTACAACAAGGCGCTCGAGGCCAACCCCGATTCGCGCGTGTGCGACGAGCTCCGCATCGAGCTCGCGCGCACGCATTTGTCGCGCGGGGAGGCCGACCCGGCGATCCAGCTCCTCTCGGCCGCGCTGGACAAGAACCCGCCCCAGCCGCAGCTCGAGTTCCTGCGCGTCGGGCTGGGGCACGCCTACCTGGCCAAGGGCGACACGAACGCGGCGCTGGGACACGCGCAAACGGCGCTGGCCGACTCCAACCATCCCGTCCGGGCGGCGGCGTACCTGCTCAAGGGCGTGGCCCTGCTGCAGGCGAAGAACCCGGGCGAGGCGCAGACGGTGCTGAGCCGCTTCATCGGCGGCGCGGAGAAGTACACCAACGCCGGGCCGGTGACTGAAGAGGGCATCTTCCGCCTGGGCCAGGCGTTCGCGGCGTCCAGCGCGTGGTCCCAGAGCCGCGAGGCCTACGAGCGGCTGCTCGCCCGGTTCGGCGGGAGTCGTTTCGCCAACGACGCGCGGTTCGGCATTGCCTGGTCACTCCAGCAGGAGAAGCAGTTCGACCGCGCCGCCGAAGTGTTCGCCGAGCTGACGCGCAAGTCGTCCGGCGAGCTCGCCGCCCGCGCCCAGATGCAGGTCGGCCTGTGCCGCGCCGAGCAGAAGCGCTGGAAGGAGGCCGCCGCCGAGCTGCTGGCCGTGCCGGCGACGTACGACTACGCCGAATTCAACGCCCAGAGCTCGCTCGCGGCCGCCTCCGCGCTCCGCGAACTCAAGGACAACGCCAAGGCGAAGGAAGTGCTACAGCGGATCGTGACCGACCACCCGGAGTCCGCGTGGGCTGCCGAGGCCACCAAGCGCATGAAAGAGATTCAGTAGGGCACGTTCACGCGTGCGGAACGAACACCGACGAGCGATCGCGTTTTCGAAGAGACCAGGAAGCTGACCGAACCGGAAGGATCCCGTTATGAAGACCCGCGTTTCCAGATGGCTCGCCGCCGCCGCGATCACCGCCGCCGCCGCCCTCTTCGCGCCCACTGCACAAGCCTACATCGAGGCCCCGCACACGCTGGGCACGATCGTCACCCAGTCGACCAACATCGTCGTCATGAAGGTCGAGAAGGTCGACCGCGAGAAGAACCTGATCATCTACCGCAAGGTGAAGGACCTGAAGGGGACCCACCCGACGGACGTCATCAAGCACAACATCGCCAAGGCCGGGTTCCACCCGCGCGAGTGGCAGTACTCGATGGAGAACGCCCAGGTGGGCTCGTCCGCGATCTTCTTCCACAACGGCGGGTCGAGCGAGACCTACAACGGCTACTGGTACCAGGCGTATCCCGGCGACTGGTGGGCCATGAGCCACGGCGAGCCGTTCCTCCTCCGCACGTACGCCGGCAAGGTCGACAAGCTCGCGTCCGTCGTCACGGCGATGCTCGCCGGCCAGGAAGTGATCGTCCCGTGCATGGTCGACGACAAGAACGGCCTGCACACCAAGTCGGCCAAGATCCAGCGGATGAAGGTCAGCACCAAGCTGCTCGACTGGAACGCCAAGCGCGACTTCGTCGGCTTCGGGAGCGAAGACTTCCGCGCGATCGCCGGCATGCCCGCGTTCAGCCAGTACACGGCGCTGACGCGCACCGACCCCGAGGCCGGGGGCGTCGCCACGGCCGACTTCGACGGCGACGGCAAGACCGACGTCGTCGTCTACGGCGCGGGCAAGGTCGCGGTGCTCAGGAACGCCGGGTCGTCGTTCGACGAGATCTCGATCCCGTACGGCGGTGGCGCCCGCGCCGCGTCGTGGGGCGATTGGAACGGCGACGGCAAGCCCGACCTGCTCCTGGCCACCCCGGCCGGCCCCGTGCTCCTGACCAACACCGACGGGACGTTCCGCGACGACAGCGCGCGGCTGCCGAAGGAGGCGTACTACGCCTTGACGTCCGCCGCCTGGATCGACGCGGACGGTGACAAGAAGCAGGACATTTTGCTGGCCAACGGCTACCTCGGGCTGCGCCTGTACCGCAACCTGGGCGTCGCGCCGGTCTCGACGACCGCCACGCCCGCGGGCGCGCCCGCCAACGCGAAGGTGCCGGTCGCCCCGGGCCAGCCGACGTTCGAAGACGTTTCGGAGAAGTGGGGCCTGGGCAAGTCCGGCGTCGCCGCCGGCGCCAAGGGCTTCCAACTCGCCGTCGCCGACGTCGACGGCGACGGCAAGCAGGACTTTCTGTACTCGGCCGGCAGCGGCATGCTCGTCCGCAACACGGGCAGCGGGTTCGCGGCGATGACCGACACGGGAATCGCCTTCAAGCCCGGCAAGGTCGCCCCGGTCCTGGCCGACTTCGACGGCGACGGCAAACCCGACGTCACGCTGGTCGACGGCAACCAGGTCAAGCTGTACCAGAACCGCGGCGGCGGGAAGTTCGCCGACATCTCCGCCGCCCGCGGCGACCTCTCCAACCCGATCGAGAACGTCGCCTGTCTCGCCTGGACCGACTTCGGCGGCGCCGGCAAGCTCGACCTCATGGTCGGCGTGATCAAGGGCCCCAATCGCTTCTTCAAGAACACCGGCGACGGCCGCTTCGCCGACGCGTCGGAAGAGATCGGCCTGACCCAGAAGGTCTTCAACACCCGCGCGCTGGCCGTCTTGGACCTCAACGGCGACAAGGTCCCCGACCTCGTCCTCAACAATGAGGGCCAGGAGTCCTCGATCCTTCTGGGCGACCCCAAGCGCGCTCCAAAGAAGGTCGCGCTCAAGTAGGGTGGGCTATGCCCACCGCTCGCGCGACGAGTACAAGGGCGGGGGCGACGCCCCGGATGCGAACTCCGCTCGGCGCTGTCCCGCGTTCTCGCGCTCCAATCCCAGCGCGCCCGATGACCCCGCCCCTTCCCTCGATTACATTCCCAACCATGACCCGCGCCCTCCTCGCCCTCGCGCTGTTCTCCCTACCGGCCCACGCCGACTGGCCCACCTCCCGCGGCAATGCCGAGCGCACCGGCGCCGCCGACGCCACGCCCGGCCCCGTCAAGACGCCCAAGGTCCTCTGGACGTACGAGTCCACCGACAATTTCATCGCCGCCCCTTCGCCCGCGGGCAAGCTCGTCTTCGTCCCCGCGCTGGGCGCCCTGCAGGCCGGCGTCGTCCACGCACTGCACGCCGACGTCGTTGCGCCGAATCGCGTCGCCTGGTCGAAGACCCAGCCGACGATCAAGCTCCCGACCGTCTCGTCGCCCGCGGTCGTCGGCAATCGCCTGTACGTCGGCGAGGGGATGCACCAGAACGAGAGCCCGAACCTTTACTGCCTCGACGCCGAGACCGGCAAACTCGTCTGGGCCCTGCCCGTCCCCGGCCCGCTGATCCACCTCGAGGGCACGCCGACCGTCGCCGGCGGTAAAGTTTACGTCGGTGGCGGGAACGCCGGCGTAATCTGTGTCGACCCGGACACACTCTCGCTCGAGGGCAAGGAGATGGACGCCGCGGGCGTCGCCGCCGCGCTGGCGGCGAAGTGGAAAGAGCTGCAAGCCCGCTACGAGGCCGACAAGAAGAAGGACCCGGATTTCGCAATCCCGCCGAGCGACGACCAACTTCCTAAGCCCGCCCCCAAGCTCGTCTGGCAGCAGGGGAGTCACGGCCAGCTCAAGGACAAGGTCTGGCACGTCGATTCGGCGATCGCCATCGCGGGCAACAACGTCCTCGCCTCCTCCGCGTATCTCGACGACGAAAAGATGGGCGACCGCGCCCTGCACTGCCTTGACGCCGCCACCGGCGCACCCAAGTGGCGCGCCGACCTGAAGCACAACCCTTGGGCCGGCCCGACCGTCGCCGGCGACGTCGTCCTGGTCGGCTGCTCGAGCATCCGCTTCGACCCAAAGCTGATCCCGGGCGCGCAGGGCGAGGTCGTTGCGGTCAACCTCGCCGACGGCAGGCCGAAATGGACCAAGACGCTCACCGGCGGCACGGTCTCGCCGATCGCGGTCGTCGCTTCCAAGAGCCTCGCGATCGCCACCACGACCGACAAGAAGATGGTCGCCCTGAACCTTGCCGACGGCGCCGACAAGTGGACCTACACCGCCAAGGCCCCGTTCTTCGGCGGGGCGGCCGTCAGCGGCGACCTCGCCTACGCCGCCGACCTCAACGGCGTCCTCCACGCCGTGAACGTCAACGACGGCAAGCTCGCCTGGCGCCTCGACCTGGGCGCCGCCACCAAGGCCCCCGGCAACGTCTACGGCTCCCCCGTCGTCATGAACGGCCGAATCTACGTCGGCACCTGCAACCTCGAGTCCGCCGGCGCCAAGTCGGTCGTCGTCTGTGTCGGGGAAAAGTAGTTGTGTGTGCGCAGCACACCCGCTTGCGGGTTAACGGGCCCACGCATTCTCGAAGCCCGTCGCCCTCAAACGCCGAAGGGCGAGACGCCACTCAATCACATTCACTCTGGAGACCCACATGAAAAGATCGCCCCTCGCCGTCCTTGCTTTCGCCTTCCTCTCCTCCGTCGCCCTTGCCGAGGACAAGAGGCCCGACACCGGGATCGTCGTCGACAAGGAAAAGAAGACGGTGACCATCCCCGCCAAGATCGCCCCGCGCAAGATCAACGACCCGCGCTACACCGAGATCTACCCGATCGAGGTCATCGCGACGGCCGCGTTTCCGAAGGGCCAGAAGGCCCACGAGACCGTCGTCACCTTCGACGTCAAGCCGTCCGACGTCCACAAGGCGCTCGAAGACCTCGGCCTCAAGGCCGGCAAGCCCGCAACCCCTGAGGCCGCTGCCACCGGCGACGCCGTCAAGATCTCCCTCGAACTCCCCGGCGGCAAAATGATCGCCATCGAGAAGGCCCTGGTCGATAAAAAGACCGGTAAGGCCATGCCCGCGCTGAAGTGGAAGTTCACCGGCTCGGCCATGCAGCAGCCCGACCCGAACAAGCCCGACAAGGTCTACGGCGCCGACAACTCAGGCACGTTGATCGCGGTCTTCCCGGTCACCGACATGACGGTGATCCAGACGGACCTGAAGGCCGAGGATTCGGGCCTGCTCAAGATGGAGACGAACAAGTCGGCGCTCCCGCCCGAGGGGACCGACGTGAAGCTGGTGATTTCCGCGGCGAAGTGAGTCGTGCACCACGCGGCGGGCGGCCGAATCCTAGCGCTTGTGCGAGACGGCCTGGTTCAGTTGCTCGAATCGGCGCAACGCTTCGCCCAAGTCTTTTGCCGGTTGGATCGTGACCTTGCCCCGCGCGGTCGGGGCTGGCTGACCCCAGTCAATGATCTCCTGCACGAACGGCGGTGGGGGCGGCGTAGGGTTCTCGATGTGGTGAGTCCACATGAGGTAGACGTACGCCACTTCCGTCTCGAGCCAGACCGCATACTTCACATACACCTCGGGCGTCATCGTGCCCTCGTCGAGGGAACGCGCCATCGTCGCGCCGATCTCGGTTCCCTCCTTGCATATTTGCCGGATGTACGCTTGATCGCTCGGTATCGCGTCCTCGCGATGTGGAAATTTAACTACGAGGTGCGATCGGATGCGATCACGAGGGGCAGGGCTTTCGATGATCAGCTTCGGGTCGTAGAGTTGAAGAAGGCTGAACGACGGGAGTCTCATTTCGTTCGCCTGCCGGCAGCCGGCCAACGACGCGATGCCCAGAAGCGCCACAGACAGAGCAATAGAGCGGGTCATGAGCGACTCCTATTTGAATTTCGAACACCCCGAGAAGTGAAGACCGGACTGTACCCGGTTCCGCAGCGAATTGCCAAAATCGTTCGTATGCGCGACAGGGGGTGACGCGCGCGTGCGGAAATAGTCGGATGACATGACAACGGTCGCCCCTACGGCCCGCCACAGCCCAACTCCGGACGCTGCGCGTACGCAGCACGTGGCGGTCCGCGTGCCCTTCCCGCGCCGCGGTTTCGAGAGACTCCTGTCCCGCCATGCCAAATGGAGCCACGGGGAATCGAACCCCGATCTGCGAGATGCAAACCCGCCGTCCTACCGTTGAACGATGGCCCCGGTAGTGGGGGAGGGATCTTACCGGTCTACCCGGCGCGACGCCAGCCCCGGTTGTCGGTCACGCGGTGATTGTCGCGAGGCACCGCCCGATCCGCACGAGCGTCCGCTCCCGCCCCAGGAATTCCAGCGAGTTGAAGATCGGCGGGCTGACCGTCCCGCCGCTCAGCGCCACCCGCAGCGGCTGCGCGACCGCGCCGAGGCCGAGGCCCTTCGCTTCCGCGTACGCCTTCACCGTCGCCTCGAGCGCATCGTGCTTCCACTCGGCCGCCCCGGTCAGCAGTGGGGCCAGGTCGCGCAGGGCGGTCAGGCCAGCCCCGTTGTCCTTCCGCAGCACCTTCTCGACCGCCTTGGGGTCGTACGCGATCGCGTCGTCGGCGACGAAGAAGAACCGGCTCGCCTCGTCCACCTCGCGTAGCGTGCGGAACCCCTTCTTCATCGCGATGAGCTCGGCGAGTTGCTCCTCGGTCGCGGCGTTCAGCGGCGAGTCCGGGTTGACGGCCAGGTACTGCCGCATCACGCCCACCAGCCGCACGGGCGGGAGCGTCTCGGCGGTCTGCGTGTTGAACGCCAGCAACTTCGCCCGGTCGAACTTCGCGTTCGCGTTGTTGATCCGTTCGACCGAGAAGAGCTTGATCATCTCCTCGACCGACATGATCTCGCGGTTCTCCCCTGGCGACCACCCGAGCAGCGCCAGGAAGTTCAGCAGCGCCTCGGGAATGTAGCCGTTCTTGCGGAAGTCGTGGATCAGGATCTCGGGGAGGTCGGAACTCTTCAGTCCGACGACCGGCATGATCGCGTCGTGCTCCGTCGGGTCGAGCTGGGTCTTGGAATCGCCCACCCATTTCGTCAGCCGCGCCGCGTCGATCCCGCTGCCGGCGGCCAAATCGTCGAGCGTCTTCTTCGTGTTCTTGACCCAGTTGTGCACGGCCTCGCGGATCTTCTTGTCGCGGTCGCGCTTCCCCATTTTCGAGCCGTCGGGGTTCTGGATGGTCGACAAATGCGCGTACGTCGGCCGGGCGTACCCCAACGCCTCCTGCAGCGCGATGTGGAGGAACGTGTTCTTCGTGTGCTCCTGCCCGCGGAGCACGTGCGTCACGTTCATGTGCGCATCGTCCACGACTACCGCGAAGTGGTACGTCGGCATGCCGTCCGCCTTGCGGATGACGAAATCCTGGCACTCCTCCGCCGGCTGGACGATGTCCTTGGCCGCCAGTACGTCGAAGAACCGGTACTCCTTGACCGGCATCGCGAAGCGCACGACCGGCCTCCGCCCCTGCGCCTTGTACGTGTTGATCTCCTCCGGCGAATACGTCGGCCGGCGGTAGACGAACGAGCGTTTGGCCTTCTCCGCCGCCTGCCGCAGGGCCGCCAGCTCTTCGGCCGACTCCCACGCCTCGTACGCCAGCCCGCGCGCGACCAGGTCGTCGATGATCGCGTTGTAAATGTGCTGTCGCTTCGATTGGAAGACGAGCGAGTCCGTGTTGTCCCACTGCAGGCCGAGCCAGCGCAAATCTTCGAGCAACTGGTCGCACGCCTGCTGGGTCGACCGGGCCAGGTCCGTGTCTTCGATGCGCAGGAGGAACTGGGCCGGCGCGCCCTCGTGGCGGGCGAGGAGCCAGTTGAACAGCGCCGTGCGGGCGCCGCCGACGTGCAGGTACCCGGTCGGACTCGGGGCGAAACGCGTGATCACGGGAGCGGTGGGCATGGGACGGCGATTATGGGCAGGGGGGGAGGGGGGTCAAATGAGATTGGTTCATTGGCGATTGCCCATTGCCGATTGCCGATCCACCCCCCGCATGTACGATGCCGCCTGCGCACCCCTGACACGTCTGTGCGCCCGCACGCCAAGGACACAGGAATGCCGGAACCAACACTCGAATACGCCCCCGCCCCGTCCGTCGACGCGTACGCCCGTTCCGCCGCCGACGTTCAGGATCCCCCGCGGACGTTCGGCGGCGCGATCCGCCACGTGGGGCCGGGCCTGATCCTCGCGGGCGCGATCGTCGGCACCGGCGAGCTCATCGCCACCACGAATCTCGGCGCCAAGGCCGGCTTCACGCTGCTCTGGCTCGTGATCGTCAGCTGCTTCGTCAAGGTCTTCGTCCAGGTCGAGCTCGGGCGGTACGCGATCTCGTCGGGCGAGACGACCATGATGGCGTTCAAGCGCCTCCCCGGGCCCGGCGTCGCGATCGGCGCGCTCTGGTGCCTGATGATGTTCGTCACCCAGCTCCAGCTCGCCGCGATGATCGGCGGCGTCGGGTACGTCGGTCACATGGCGATGCCGTGGGTGTCCGAAGCGCTGGGCCGGCTCGGCGGGGCCGACGGCCTGATCGCCAACCGCCCCGAATTGCCCTGGTCCGTCCTCACCGTCCTCCTCACGATCTACCTCCTGTCCCGCGGGTCGTACCGGATCGTCGAGTGGTCGGTGACCTGGCTGGTCGTCTTGTTCACGCTCGTGACGATCGCGTGCGTCGCGCTGCTGCCGGCCAGCGGTCACGAGATCCGGTGGGACCACGTCGGCGGCGGGTTCGCGTTCCAACTGCCGGTCGCGGGGGTCGCCGTCGCGCTGGCGATGTTCGGCATCACCGGCGTTGGCGCCGCCGAGCTCGTCGCCTACCCGTACTGGTGCATCGAGAAGGGGTATGCCCGCAAGGCCGGCCCGCGGGACGATTCGCCCGCCTGGGCCGGGCGCGCCCGCGGGTGGATGCGCGTCATGCGCGTGGACGCCTGGGTCGCGTGCGCGCTGTACACCGTCTCGACGGTCGCCTTCTATTTCCTGGGCGCCGCCGTCCTCAACCGCACCCACGCCGGCGGCCTGCCCAACGACGTGGCGGGCATGACCAACGCCCTGGCGGGCATGTACGTCCCGGTCATGGGGCCGGCGGGCGCGACGTGGTTCATCGTGATCGGCGTGTTCGCCGTCCTCTACTCGACCGTCCTCGCGTCGACGGGCGGGAACTCCCGCGCGCTGGTCGACTTCCTGGGCACCAACCGTGTCCTGTCGCTCGACGCCGGGCGCGGGGGGTGGGGCCGGATCGGGTGGGTCAAGTTCTTCTGCGTATTCTTCCCGATCGCCGACTTCTTCCTGTTCTACTGGATCAAGGACCCGGTGATCATGGTCATCATCGGGGGCGTGACGCAGGCCCTGATGCTCCCGCTGATCGGCGCGACCGCCGTCTACCTGCGCTACCGCCGGACGGATCGGCGGATCACGCCGGGCATCGCGTGGGACGTCTTCCTGTGGCTCAGCCTCGCCGCGCTCACGCTGGCGGCGTTCGTAGGCGGCAAAAAGGTTTGGGACGACCTGAACAAGCCGGCGGCCGCTAAGCCTGCCGCGACGGCGCCCGCGAAATGAGGCGCGCGTCGGCCGCACCGCTCCGTTGCAACCCCTCCCGCTGCTATAAACTCCGCCGGATTTTCGATTGACGGCCTTCCCGTCCTGAATAGACATACGACGCACGCGTCCGACCGGCCCGCCGCGCGGTGGCCGGCGCAGGCGCTCGATTCGGGAAGGAAGGCTCCTCGTGTTCGACCTCATGACCCTGGCCGCGTCCGTCGGCGGCGGCATCGACTCCCTCTTCTCCGCCGAGGCGATCGTCGCGCTCCTCACCCTGACGGCGCTCGAGATCGTCCTGGGCATCGACAACATCGTCTTCATCGCGATCCTCGTCGCAAAGCTCCCCAGGGAGAAGCAGGACGCCGCCCGCCGACTGGGCTTGGGGCTGGCGATGGGCATCCGCATCCTCCTGCTCCTGGCGATCAGTTGGATCATGGGCCTGACCAAGGACCTGTTCTGGGTTCCCGCCTTCTGGACCGGCGCGTCCGGCGACTACCACGGCGTCAACGGGCGCGACCTGATCCTCCTCGTCGGCGGGCTCTTCCTGATCGGCAAGAGCACGTTCGAGATCCACGACAAGCTGGAGGGCGCGGGCCCCCACGGCCCGAGCGGCGGCGGCGGGGCCGCGTCGTTCGGCGCGATCATCGCCCAGATCCTTTTGCTCGACATCGTCTTCTCGCTCGACTCGGTCATCACCGCCGTCGGCATGGTGCAGACCGACCCGGACAAGAAATGGGTCGGCCTGACAATCATGATCACGGCCGTGGTCATCGCGGTCGGCGTGATGCTGCTGTCGGCGTCGCGCGTGTCCGCGTTCGTCGAGAAGCACCCGACGATCAAGATGCTCGCTCTGTCGTTCCTGCTGCTGATCGGCGTGATGCTCGTGGCCGAGGGCGCCCGCCAGCACATCCCCAAGGGGTACGTCTACTTCGCGATGGCCTTCTCGCTGGCGGTCGAGGTGATGAACATGCGCCTCCGGAAGGTCGCCGACCCGGTCAAGCTCCACCAGTCGTACGTCAAGACCGACGACGCCCCGGCCGCCGCGGCGCCACCGGGAGTGTGAACCCCGAATCACACGAATTAACACGAAAAATTCGCGACCCCTGGTTCTCCGGCGTTCGATACGCCACAGAGCCCACAGAGCCACAGAGGAAGACAAAGAGAATTAGCCACGGATGCTCACGGATGGCCACAGATGAAAACACAATTCATCTGTGGCCATCTATGTAATCCGTGGCTGAATGCCTTTGCAGGAGAATCGGCGCATTCCTCGCGCGCCCCGTCCCTCACTGTCATTCCGAGGTACTCCGAGGAATCTTGCCCCGAGCGCAAGGGCCCACTCGCCCGCGAACGTGGCATGGGCATCCAGCTGCAGGATGCCCATGCCACGCGCGCGGGCCGCGCCCACTCGTCTCCTTGTCTCCTTGTCGCCCCCTCTCCTGGTCTCTGTCACCCCGGCCAGGCGACCACCGGCCACCCCGTCGCGGCTTCGATCTCTAAGAGGCGGTTGTACTTGGCGAGGCGTTCGGATTGGCGGACGGAGCCGACCTTGATCTGGTCGGCGGACCAGCCGACGGCGAGGTCGGCGAGCCAGTCGTCTTCGGTCTCGCCGGAGCGGGCGCTGACGGTCACGCGCCAGTTGGCGGAGCGGGCGAGGCGGAGGGCTTCGGCGGCCTCGGTGAGGGTGCCGATCTGGTTGACCTTGAGGAGGAGGGCGTCGGCGCATTTCTCATCGATGGCCCGGCGGATGCGGACGGGGTTGGTGCAGAGGAAGTCGTCGCCGAGCGTGAGGGCGTTGAGCGGGGCGAGGGTGGAGCGGAGGGCGGGCCAGTGAGGCCAGTCGTCTTCGGCGAGGGCGTCCTCGACGCTGACGATGTGGTATTGGCGGACGAGGTCGGCGATGCGGGCGGTCATCTCTTGCGCGGTGAGGCGCTGGCCGGCGAGGTGGTAGTGGCCGGCCTCGTAGAAGTGGGAGGAGGCGACGTCGACGGCGAGGGCGACGTCCTGGCCGAGCGTGTAGCCGGCGGCGGCGACGGATTCGGCGGCGTCGGCGAGCATGGTGGCGATGCCCTCGAACGGCGGGGCGAGGCCGCCTTCGTCGGCCTTGAGGGAGCGCTGATTGTATTTGCGGGCGATGAGCTTTTCGGCGGCGCGGTAGACGGCGTCGACTTGGGCGAGGCCTTCGGCGATGGTCGGGGCGAGGGGGACGAGGAGGA